>NZ_JBSVWN010000002.1:0-237469 GCF_054071325.1 Pseudomonas sp. SDO5215_S409
GAGTATCTAAAGTCTGTACAACAATCCAGTGTTGCGACGACCGGTTGAATCCGCCAAATCAACGCCAAAGACGCATCCGAGCTGGCAAACCTGGGCGGCAAGATGATCAACAGCGCCAAGGTCCAGGTCGAGTATTTCGCGCTTCGCAAAGAGGCGCCACATATTGCCTGGCTTGAGCAGGATGCCGAATAGGACAACCAGCGCCACGACAGCCTGTCGTTAACTGCCCGATCCTCTCTATGAGAGCGCATCGGATATAGCTCGGCCTTCTGCTTGATAGCAGGGTGGCCACCTTGTCCCGAGCCTGAGCGGATCTTGTCGCGGCGTAGACGGGCAACACTCGGAGGGATTCGAGCTATATCCGATGCGGACGAAACTGCGGCCTATAACCGCCCACCTGCATCACCGCAACAAGCAGATGAATGCCCGGGCTGACGGGCAAGTGTAAGACCTGAGGGATCGCGGGAATCGTGGCCGGTAGAGTGAGTAAGCGCCCAGATGGCCACGGCGAGTCCAAGAATAAGCGGCTGAAACCTTCGCCCCGGTGAAACTCCGGTGTCACTAAGGCCGCTAATAGTCGTGCCGGGATCAGCTCCGGTCATCTGCACCAACCGGCGAATAGCTCAACCCGCATTGCGCAGGGTCAGCGCCAACCTGGTATTGGCGAGCTACCTTGATCTGGCACAAGCGCCGTGACAGTCGGGAAAGACCGGCAACCCATTCTATAGGTGGCCACTGCCTTCCCAGTGAGCGAACAACGGAGGATTGGCAGCCATGTGAACACAATCAACCGGCGCTCACCGCCACCCCAGCGTCACGTAGGGAGGTCTATGTGTCGCACCGAAAGCCCGGGCAATGTTCGGGCTTTTTTACGCGCCTCTACCCGTCAGCACTCCTCCCCCGCGCCCATCGGCAACCAGCGGGAGGCATGAGTGTTGACGAATACAGGTGAACCCACCACTGGAGCAAGTCATGAGCAAATACACGGAGGCGATCACAGAGGCGGTAAAGGCTCTGGAGTCGGCCGAAAAATCCCATCAGATGGCGTCCGAACGACTCGCAACCGTTCGCGGTCATGCCGGGCAGCAAGGCTATTCGGTCACCGTAAACGGCGTGACTGTGGCGGTATCCACCTGCGACAGCCGCACTTACCAGGGAAAGCTGATTCGTGGTCGGGAAATGATTCACCTGGGCGCCCTCAAGGCTCTTGGTGCTGAGCTTCAAACAGCCTCCGACCGCGTGCGGGACTGCCAAGCGCATTTGGCGGCAATCGTTATCGCCTAACCCCAAACACCGGAGGTAGCCATGGCCGAAGAGCTTGTAGCTCACGTTTGCAGGATCTGCGGCAGTGCCTGGCCCAAGCGGAAAAAGGCAAAGCTGCACGTCAACCTCAAACACCGCGACCGCGTCTACGCCCAGCACGGGCCCGGGCAGCACGTCGATTACCTGTGGCTGGACCTGGAACACTGGAGGCGACCATGAGCGCAGCATTGAATATTTGCCAGGAGCGTTACGACGCTCAGTTGCCTCCAGAGGTCAGCGAGGCGAATCCGGAACGGGAGTGGCTTGAGCATTCGGCGGAACAGTTGGTGTGCGGGATGGACATCAAGTGGAAGCGCCGCCACGGCCAGCCGCAGGTTGTGACGTTTGACCGGTTCTGCACTTACCTGCAAGGACACCTGAACCAGCGCCAGATCGACGGCCTGGACCAGCGCGACTCACTTGCTCGGCTGTTCCTGTCCTCAATCCTTGGCAGCCAAGCGGATTCACGCGGCCACGCCGCAGACCTGATGGGCGAACAGCGCCCCATCGAAGCCGCCGAGCGGATCGCCATAGAGATGCTCAAGCCCTACGCCGTCGACGCGGTTGCAGCAGAGCGGGAAGAAGCAGAAGACGACGTGGATGCCGACCTATGAGCGCCCACATCCTGATCGACGAAGCGCTCGAAAGCTTGGCGCATGCCTCCAGCACCCAGGCGGAGGCATTGATCGTTCAGCGGCTGATCACCCAGTTCCTGATCGACCAAACCATCACCCTCAAGGAATTCGACCACTACTGCGCACGCCTGAACAAGGTTGCGCGCAAGGAGGCTGCATGACCACCGCACCGGTTAAATCACTGATCGACGAGCAGATCGCCGAGATCGAACGCAGCCTAACCATTCTGGGTGCAGGCCTACCGCGCGATCTTCCTGTTTCGAAGCTGCCACCGGAGATTGTTTCCGCCATCAAGGGCGGCCGAGTCGCGGTAAGGGCTCGGCCGTGACTACCCACCAGCGCACCAGGCGCCTACTCATCTGGCGCGGCTCCTTCACCGCCCTATCCGTTTGCACCCTCCTGATGTTGCTCAGCGCCCTCGCTGACCGAATCACTCAATAACCAACACCTTCAATCGCTGCGAGCATCGCGGCAGGGAGTCACCGTGTCCGCACAACAGCAAGTCATCACCATCGACGACATCAGCGCCGACAACGCGCCGGCCATCTACGTAGCTGGCGGCCTAGGCCAGTTCTTCGAGGCCGTTAAGGCAGAAGTCACCGGCGAGGTGCCTGATCTGACCACGGCGAAAGGCCGCGCTCGCATTGCATCCCTGGCCGCAACGGTAAGCAAGTCCAAAAAGGCGGTCGAGACACCCGGCCGCGACTACCTGAAACGCCTGAAGGAAATGCCGAAGGTGGTCGAGGCTGAGCTACGCGAGTTCGTCGACGCTATGGATGCTCTGCGCGACGAGACGCGCAAGCCTCTGACTGACTGGGAGGCGGTTGAGGCTGCAAAGAAGCGCGAGATCGAAGCGTGGGTTGGTGAGCTACGCCTTGACCCGCTGACTATCAGCACAGCCGACTCCGAATACCTGAAAATCAGCATCGGCGCCTTTGAAGGTATCGTGATTGACGGAGAGTGGCTTGGCGACTATGAGGCCGAGGCGCTGCGCTTGAAGGCTGAAACCCTAGAAGCGCTGCGTGCAGCCCTAGTGAAGCGCGAACAATACGAGGCTGAGCAGGCCGAACTGGTCCGGTTGCGTGCCGAGGCAGAAGCTCAGGCCCAACGCGAGCGCGATGCAGAAATTGCCCGAGTCGCCGCCGAGCAGGCCCGGCTACAGGCCGAACAGCAGGCCCAGGCCGAGCGCGAAGCCGCTGCACGGCGCGAACAGGAACTGCTGGACCAGGCCGCCGCCACTCAACGCGCCGCCGCACAGGCCGTACTGGATGCCGAGGCCGCTGCCGAGCGCCAACGCCTGCAACTGGAGCTACAAGCCGAACAGGCCCGCGTAGCAGCGGCACAGGCCGAGTCCAGCCGGATAGCCGCAGAACAGCGCGCAGAGCAGGAGCGCGTCGCAGCCATTCGCCGCCAAGAAGAGGCTGCCGAGCAAGCCCGCAAAGATGAGCGCCGACGAGCTGATGCAGCCGCCGCCGAAATTGTCCGTCAGCAAGAGATGCGCGAGCGCGACGAAGCGCATCGCCGGACCATCAATCGCACTGCCCTGGAAGCCTTCATCGCTGGCGGCATGCCAGAGGAATGCGCCAAGCAGGCAGTCAAGTTGATTGCCCAGCGCAAGATCCCAGCTATCACTATTTCCTATTGAGGTCGTCATGACTAACGCAGCCCTGGCCGAGCGCACCGAAGCTCGGCAGGTCGCCAGCCCGGCGGCCACCAACGAATCAACCGCGATGCTGACAATGATCCAGCGGGCCGCGACCGATCCGGCGTTCGATGCAGACAAAATGCAGAAGATGATGGAGATGTACGAGCGCCACACGGATCGTACGGCGGCGGCAGCCTTCAACGCCGCTATGGTCCGCGCCCAAGCTGAAATAGGCCCGGTATTTCGTGACAAATTCAACACTCAAACAAGCAGCGCCTATGCCGCGCTTGAGTCGATTGATCGCAAGATTTCACCGGTCTACACGCTTCACGGGTTTTCGCTGTCGTTTGGCACTGGAGATAGCCCACTAGTTGGACATATACGCACTATCTGCGACTGCATGCATGAGGCTGGACATACAAAGACTTATCACGTCGACCTTCCTATCGACTCTGCGGGAATCAAAGGCAGCGTGAACAAGACCGGCGTTCATGCGGCAGGGTCTACCTTCAGTTACGCCCGTCGCTACCTGACGATGATGATTTTCAACGTTGTCCTGACCAACGAGGACGACGACGGAAATGGCGCTGGTCCTGAACCGACTCCTGAGCCTGTGATCACCGCCGGGCAGGCCGCCCAACTCGACGCACTATTGCAAAAGTGCAGCCAAGTACTTCAGGACAACTTCAAGGCCAAATACGGCTGTGCCGCCAACGTATTCAAATCCGAATTCGATGCCGTCTTGGCGCGAATCAGCAAAGCCGCCAGCCGGCCACAGGAGTAAGTCATGCAAATCATCACCGAAGTACAGCAAGGCTCGCCCGAGTGGCTGGCACTGCGCCTGGGCATTGCCACCTGCTCCGAGTTGGAGTGCCTGCTGGTCAACGGCAAAGGCGAGGCCGGTTTCGGCGCCGGCGCGTTCACCTACATGAACACGCTCATTGGTGAGCGCATCACAGGTGAGGCCGCTGACCCGTTCCAGGGCAACCGTCACACCGAGCGCGGCCACGAACTGGAGGGCGTTGCCCGCAAGCTCTATGAGGAGCGCGAGGAAGTCGAAACCAGCCAGGTGGCGATCATCCTCAATCACGGCGCCGGCTATTCGCCTGACTCGCTGGTTGGGTCCGGGGGCTTGACGGAGATCAAAACCAAGCTGCCGAAGTTTCAGGTGGAGGTGATCCTGTCCGGCGAGATTCCAAAAGAACACGTCGCCCAATGCCAGGGCGGCCTGTGGGTGTCGGAGCGCGAGTGGATCGACTTCATTTGCTACTGGCCCGGTATGCCCCTGTTCATCAAGCGCGCCTACCGGGACGAAGCGATGATTCGCAAGCTGTCGGAGCGAGTCAAAACCTTCTACGAAATCTTGGACGACCGGATGAATCGGGTACTGGGGATAGCTGCATGATCAGCATCCTCCGTAACGAAGTGGAACGCCTGCGCCCGGCACAGGATGAGCTGGCGGCACAGGTCGCGCAGTACTTGGCGGCTGGCGGCAAGATCGACAGGTCTGGCCAGTCCACGCCAAGGCCTGAATCGATCGAAAGCCTCAAGCAGCCGCCTACCTTCCATCGCCCCTCGGTCAAGACCGAGACCGAGCTGCAGGTGGCGAGAATCCGAGAAATGGCACCGACCATGAGTCGACGCGACATCTGCGACAGAGAGGGGATCACCCTTGGTGTATTGAAGGGTATCGCAGGTCGGTACGGGATCACCTTTCCAATCCGGCCGAAGCAGCCCAGTCCGCCGAACAAGGTGGACGCCATCAGGGATGCGTTTCTGGTGATTCGAATCAATGAATCCATAGCCGCGGGCGTCAGTCGTCAACAGTGCTGCATCAACCTAAAGATCAGTTCCACCCTGCTCTACAGGCTGATCAAGGAATACAGCATCGAGTACCCGAAATTGGCGCCTGCATTCAGATGAAACGTCGAGTTCAGCAACGCAAACGTCAAACCTGGCTCGCACTGCCGGCCAGCGGAATAGAAGAGGTGGGTCATGGCCATGGATCAGAAAGCGCGATCTGCAAAGAGCGCGGCGAAACGCAAGGAGCTTGGCGAGGAAGAGCTTCGGCACCGGGTGCGGGCTGGCGAGAAGCAGATGCTCGCCGACCTCATGGCCTGGACTGAAGACACCGAACAGGCATCAGTGATGGCCGGATCTCTTCGCTATGTCCATTCCCTCGGCAAAGACGGTGCGCGTGAGGCGCTTCGTTCGCGCCACAAAATAGAAGTTAACGAAAACGTGGCGGCAGAACTCTACGCCATCGGCCAGCGCCAAGCATCACGGCTCGACGCCGAAGAAGCATAACCCACCCTACTCGCTGCATCCGGTAACCGGAGGGCGGCGCCTGACTGGAGATAATCCATGAGCAACTACATGTACAAGACCACCGCCCCTGCAGTGGTCAGCGCCGTCACCGCATGGGAAGCCAAGCGCAAAGAGTGGGACATCCAGCGCGCCAAGCTTGGCCAGGTTTTTGGTGGGGCGGCCTCGCCGATGCGTTCAGGCAATCGCAGCTACGTCGGCGGCGTGAAGATCAGCGATAGCCGCGAACTGGATGTGCACTGGTGCCGTCCCGACCAATACGGGTACCGCGCGCTCCGCTCCAGCGCCAAGCCTGCGAAAGGAACGCCAAAGGAAGCGCGCGCCGCCCTAGTCGTTGAGCATGAGAGCCTGTCGGCACTGTGGAATGAGCATTGCCCGGCCAGCATCGACATGGATGAGGCATGGGAGGCGATCGGCCTTAACCCTGGCGCCCTCTGGATGTGCGGCGGCGTGTTCTTCGAGCTGGATGGGGTTGTTTACCTGAACCTCGGCCTCAGGCTTGAGGATGGAAACGAGAACATCGAAGGCGCCGCCGAGATCCTTGGCAGCGAGTTTGAAGCGGCTCGCCAACTGGTGCTGGATCAGCGGAAGGCTGCCTAAAGGGAGAGTGCCATGGACAAGAACACCAAGATCCTGATCCCGGAGATCCCGGGCGAGTGGACCCAGCGCCAGCGTAACGGCAGCCTCAACGTGTGGAACGGAGCGGATCATCACCGATTTCACCGTACCACTACTGACCTGCCTGAAGTCAGCCTGCGCCCCCCGGAAAACGGCCTGTACGCCGAGCGAATCGACGACGCCTGGTACTGGGTTTCTGGTTGCGCCAAGTGCAACGGAACCGGTGAGAAGTACAGCTACGTGGTGTGCGATAAGCACAACGTTTGCCGGCTGTGCAGCACCCATCGCTCGAAGCTCACAGAAACGCCATGGGGCCATCCTGACGGCTTCACCTGCAAACCTTGCCAGGACGCAGAAGACGCCGTTGCGAAAGCCGCCGCGCTGGCCAAGGTCGCCGAGACCGACTATGACGAGTGGGATTATCGCAGCCAGGACGAATGCAAATGCCCGCATTGCGCCACGGTCATCCACATTGAGTCTGAAGATTACGGCGACAAGAACATGACCTGCGATACCTGTGGCGGTGCTTTCGAGATGGTCACCGAGTACACCATTCAGTTCACCACCACCGTGATTGGCGAACGCCTCACCGCCTGATCCGGCTCCATGCCGGTCACCCGTAATACCCCAACCCAAACCAAATTGCCACCACCGGACTCCGGAGGGCGGCGCCTGAATGGAGATAATCCATGGACGATCAGTTCTACCTGCAAGACAGCCGCAGCCACGCCTACGTCGGCGACGGGTTGTCGTTCTGGGGCTTTGACGGCTCTGGATATGTCACCGATCTGGCCAAGGCCCAGGTGTTCACCCGGGACGGCGCTTGCGATCACCGCGATACTGACATTCCGTGGCCCAAGGCCTACGTCGATGCACGGGCGCGCGTGGGTGTCGACTGCCAGTATGTGACCTTGAGCGAAGCGCTTGACCAGCACCCCGACGCAGCCGAGTTTTACATCCAGAAACCGCAGTGCTGGAACGGCAACAACCTGATTTGGCTTTGTGAGGATGGAGTATTCACCAGCGATCTGTCGAAGGCTGTCGTGGTGCCGAGGGCCCACACCGTCACCTGGATCGGAAAGCTCGGTCAATCAGGCGCGGCAGTCTGGCCCAAACCCTACATCGACGCACATAGCCGTCGGCTGGTCGAGCGCGATGATGTGAACATCAAGGAAGCTCTGCGCGGTACCGGAATCAAGCTGGCCAAGCCGAAGAAGTCAAAAATGATGATGTTCAATTGTGATGGCTGCGGTCGGTTCATCAGTGACGCGCAACGCTTTGAACACAACTGTCTGAATTGCGGCGCGGACAATCGCCCATGACCCTCCGGCGCTAAACACCAGCGCCTTCCCTGTTCAACGACAACGCCTCCCGGCAAGGGTACGCAATCGAGCAGAACCGTTTTGCTACCGAACTTGCATCCATGAAGGATTATTTTGAAGTGCTTCATTGCACTCATCCCAGAATTGAAATAACGCCGCTTTGGCATCCTCAACGGTATCGAAAAGGCCAGATGGTATAGCTACTCCCCTCACCACATCATCAACCTCGATTCCGTATTGCTCCGCACCATCAAGGCGAACCACTCGCGCACGAGTTCCACGTCCCACGTTGATGAATTCGTCAGCTTTGAATTCCGCGATGACTTCAACTATCTGGACCATCTCTAAACCCCAGTTGGTAAGTGGTGGCACTTTAGCATGCGCCAGAGAATTTCCTATTCCCAAAGAAAACCGGCTCCATGCCGGTCACCCGTAATACCCCATATCAACGAATCACGCCAGCCGGCGAGGCAGGCGCGATCGCTAGGGCGCCGAGCTTAGGCTCTCGATTTCAAGGATTAATGCGTAAAACTTGGAATACTCTACAAGCGCCTCTTTAATTTCTTCCCGATAATTCTCCGGACGCGGCGAAGTACGGCCTGCGGCTTCTTCAATACCTTCAGGAGCGAATGCCACAGCGGCCAAGTCGATTGGGTCAGGAATGTTTTCAGAAGTTATAATTCGCGGATCAATATCTCTACGAGAAATATTTCGCAATTGAGCTCCGGCAAGAACTCTTGCGTTAATCAAGAGTTCTTCCTTTAACTCCTTGAGGCACTGATACTCCCTAATCAATTTAAGAAGATTCCAAAACGCGTACGCTCGAGGATCAATGAGGTCGCTACTGCCGAAACCGCCTGAATGTTTCAGAGTCAACGACAAGAATACACGAAGCATTTCGACTCTTGATTTATTCAAACTCTCAATTGCCCTTACTGCCTCAGCCTTAACTTCTTTGAGCTTGACGACGTTCCCTGCGATGGATACTTCCTGAATTTCAGGAGCAAAGCCGACAACAACTGCCAGCACTGCAAATGCCAGAACGAATGCAGTGAACTCGGTACCTGAGAACTTCGAAGTAAATAGCAGCCACAGTGCCAGAGAAAATAAACCGGCGAAGGCTACAGCTGCAACCACCGCCAGCCTTACGCGACTCTTAGAGTCAGAACTCATATTTTTATCCCCATATTTGCCACTAACTATACGCGGCGAGGGTCCCCTATGCCTACTCACAACATCGTCAGCATGAGCGGCGGTAAAGACAGCACGGCTACGCTGCTGGTCGCCCGCGAGCTGGAGGTGCCGAACCTCAGCGCTGTAGTGGCTGACACCGGGCATGAGCATCCAGAGACATACGACTACATCCACTACCTGGCTGAGGCCACTGGCATCCCCATCCGGTGGGTGAAGGCAGACTTTTCCAGGCAGATCGCCGGCAAGCGCAAGTTCATCGAGACAAGGTGGCGCGAAAAGGGTGTGGCGGAATCCGTGGTGCTGGGCGCTCTGGAAGTGCTTCATCCCACCGGCAACCCATTCCTGGACTTGTGTCTGTGGAAAGGTCGCTTCCCCAGCACGAAGGCGCGCTTCTGCACCGATGAGCTCAAGCGCAACCCAATCATCGAGCAGGTGTATCTCCCGCTCATGGACGGCGAGAACATGCTGCTGTCTTGGCAGGGAGTTCGTGCCGATGAGTCGCCGGCCCGCAAGTACTTGCCTGAGTGCGACGAGGTTGGAGGCGGCCTGTTCAATTACAGGCCCATCTTGAAGTGGACGGTTGATTCGGTCTTTGAGGCTCACCGGGCCGCCGGCATCAAACCCAATCCGCTGTACCTGCAGGGCTGCAATCGCGTTGGCTGCATGCCCTGCATCATGTGTGCGAAAGACGAGCTTCGGCAGATCGCGGCCAGGTGGCCAGAGGAAGTTGACCGGGTGCGTGAGTGGGAGCGGCTGGTGAGCATTGCCAGCAAGCGCGGCGCGGCAACGTTCTTCGCCACCGTCACCGACCCGACAGTCCGGTCAGATGAAAAGGTCAGCGCTGCCACGCACGGCATTGACCGGATGGTCGATTGGAGCAATACGATCCGCGGCGGCCGCCAGTTCGACATGGTCGACCTCATCGCGCGCACCGACAGCCAGAAAAGCTGCTCTTCAGCCTACGGGCTCTGTGAATAATCCCCCACTCCACCGCCCGGGCATGGCCCGGCAAGGAATCCTCATGACCACTGGATACAAGCTGGTTCCCCTCATCCCTACCGACGACATGATCGTTGCTTTCGCTGAGGCCTGGTACTCCAAACGCCAGACTTATGACGATCCCGACATGCTGGATGCCTATCGCGACATGCTTGCCGTGGCGCCCGATGCGGGCCAGACCGAACTCGACCGCGTAACCGCCGAGCGTGACGCACTGCAACAACTGCTGAATGCGGCGGATGAGCGGCGGGATTTGCTGGAGGGGTTGTTGCGGCTTGCTCGCCAGTTCGTCGTCAACGGCATTGACCTTGGCTACATCCAAATGCCAGAAGCGGGCTCGACAGACCCAGCGCACGACCTTGTGCCGAAGATCGAGGCCGCCCTCTCCACCGGCGCAGAGCCAAAGCCACGGGGTGAGCAGTTGCGCAATCAGTGCGATGGATGCCAAGCGGGAATCCCGGTAGTCAACGGTTCGCATCGCATGGGTAGCCCTGGCGGGTATGAAGATCTAATGGGGTGCACTGCCAAGCTCTACACCCATCCGCCCGCGCCGGTAGCGGTGGCACCCACTCCAATCGATTACGGCTCGCTCGACGCAGTGCAGCGCCTGGAGCTGTGTCGGGGTGACAGGCCCGGGCCAACAGCGGAGTCACCAGCAGTACCTGACGGCTACTACATCATGCCAAAGAGCTTGACCGCAGAGAACGGCGCCAAAGCCCTACTGCTTGGCGAGTTCAAGCTCAAAGTCACCCGCGAATGCCCTGAATGCTGCGAGCTTGAAAAGCCAACTGAGGGCTGTGAAGTCTGCGATGGCGAGGGTGAATACGGACAGAGCCACACCATCCCGTGGGACCTGATCAAATTCATCTATAGCAAGGCGGTAAAGGGCCTGGCGATACACAACAAATCGAAGTAACCCGCCTCAACACCTAAAAAGGTGCCAGCCCAGCAACCGACACTGGGTGATCTCTCGCGGTTCAGAAGTGAGCAGGCAGTTAATTCTCGGTGAACCGGCTTACCGCTGTCACCGGATTCAGTGTTGCTGATTTGTAAACCCCTCCCCCTTCAAAGTCAGCCGCTATAGCGGCAAGGAATCGCTATGCCTGAACAAAAGTATCCGCTCGAAGTGGAGAGCGTTGGAAGCGACACCTACATCGTCATGAGCAAAGGGCACCACGACTTCACCGAGTTTATGACGGAAGCCGTTACCCAATACCCAGGATGGTTCCTGGGAGGCCCTAGGCACCTTTGGATCAAGACCACATCAACCAAAGGTGGCTGGAAATACAACGCTGTGGATGAGGGTACGCGAGGTGCCTGGCCAGCCACCTACTGCTGGGAGTTCGCTGACAACTACAAGGAATGGCAGAAGCTGGAGGTGACGCCATGATCGCCACCCTCTGGTTCGCCTACGTCTTCATCTACAAGGGGCCAAGGCCATGAAACAGCATCGCGTTTTGATCGGCGACTGCATTGAGTCGATGCGGACGCTGCCAGATAACAGCATCGACAGCGTGGTCACCGATCCGCCCTACGGCATCCGCTTCATGGGCAAGAGCTGGGATGGACAAGACATTGAGGCTCGAGCCGCTTACCGGGCCAGCATGCCTTCACACGCTTCAGCTTGCGGTCCGAATGGTGGCCACAGATCAGTGGCTGCAGAGGCCGGCAAATATGACCTGACGCCCGAAGGCATGCGCGCCTTCCAGGCCTTTACGCTGGAGTGGGCAACCGAATGCCTGCGAGTGCTCAAGCCCGGCGGACACCTGCTGTCGTTCGCCGCTGCGCGCACTTACCACCACATGGCAGTCGGCATTGAAATGGCCGGGTTTGAGATCCGCGACCAGATCATGTGGGTTTTTGGCTCAGGCTTCCCGAAGTCGCACAACCTGAAGGGCGATCGCGCTGGATGGGGTACCGCGCTGAAGCCAGCGCACGAACCAATCTGCATGGCGCGCAAGCCGTTCCCTGGAACGGTCGCATCGAACGTTGCCGAGCACGGGACCGGAGCCCTAAACATCGATGCTTGCCGTGTTGATCCTACGGGCGAGCGGCTCGGCGGCGGTGATGAGAGCGGAAAAGTATCCAAGCCAGAAGGCTGGTCGAGGCCCCGGATGCATGACGCAGAACACGTAGCGGCCCATGGCAAAAAAGTAACCGCCAACGTCGACAAGGCCAGTTGCTTGGGCAGATGGCCGGCAAATCTTATACATGACGGAAGTGATGCCGTGCTGGCCATGTTTCCTGAAGCACCTGGTCAGCTCGCCGCCGCCAGCACCAGCGACACACAGCGGGCCGGACAAAACTGTTACGGAACGATGAAGCGCGGGCGCGCGATGGAGGCAAGTGCAGTCAGTGAAAATAACGGTATCGTTGGTTTTCAGATGAGGCCCGGCGATCGCCGGCTGGATACCGGCAGCGCCGCCCGCTTCTTCTACTGCGCAAAGACCAGCCGCACCGATCGGCACGAAGGTATGGTCAACCCAGGACCCCAGTTCAAGATGGGCACCACCCTGCGCAAGGTCGAAACGACTGAAACGAAGGGCAACAACCACCCAACCGTCAAACCTACCGACCTGATGGCATACCTGCTTCGACTGGTGACGCCGCCCGGCGGTGTAGCACTGGACCCGTTCATGGGGTCTGGCAGCACCGGCAAAGCAGCAATGCGCGAAGGCTTCGAGTTCATCGGCTGTGAGATTGACGAGCAGTACGCGGCGATCGCCCGGGCGCGCATCGAATTCGAAGTGCTCCGGCAGCAAGAGCAGAAGGTCGAATCCGACCAACTCGATCTGTTCGCAACAGCCTAACCCCAATCCCCCTACATGCCTGCCGGTGAGCGGCGGGCGAACTTCTGCCGCCCAGCGCGGCAAGGACATCACATGAAGATCATCAAAACAGCGCCGCCCACTACGGGCAGCGGGAGGTAGGCATGCAAGCAGAGATCCTGTCGGACGACGAGCTCGCCGACCTGACCGGCTACAAACACCGTGCTCACCAGCGCAAATGGCTGAAAGACCGAAATTGGGTATTCGTCGAGAGCCGCGGTGGCCGGCCGTTGGTTGGCCGGATGTTTGCCCGAATGAAGCTTGGCATGGTCAACGCCACAATCTCAGATCCGAGCCCGCCGTCGGCGCGCCCGGCTTGGACGCCTGACTTCTCCAGAGTGAACTGATATGCGCCCCCGTAATACTGAATACCGCCACCTCCCGCCGCGCATGTACCAACGCACCAGGAAGCGTAAGAACGGCACTACCTGGACCGCCTTCTACTACAGGGATGCCTCCGGCAAGGACATCCCCCTTGGTAAGGACCTGGACAAAGCTCGACTCAAATGGGCAGAACTGGAGGCTAAAGATAAACCTGGTGATCTGACCATCATGAAGGGCATCTTTGACCGCTATGTTCGAGATGTCATTCCGAAAAAGGGTGCTCGGACACAGACCGACAACCTGGCAGAGCTCAAACAACTCAGGCCGACGTTCGATAGCGCTCCCATTGACTCGATCACGCCAGCCAACATCGCAGGCTATCGCGATGCACGAACGGCCAAGGTTCGAGCCAATAGGGAGATCGCCCTTCTGTCACATGTGTTCAATATGGCTCGCGAGTGGGGGCTCACCGAAAGGGAGAACCCTTGCCAAGGCGTAAGGAAAAATAAAGAAGTCCCACGCGACTACTACGCCAATGCGGTGGTCTGGGATGCGGTTTACGGGATGGCAGAGCCTGAACTGAAGGAAGCCATGGATCTTGGCTACTTAACCGGCCAGCGGCCAGCTGACGTGATCATCATGCGCAGCGATGACACAGAGGGTGATTACTTTCTGGTCACGCAAGGGAAAACCGGGCAGAAGCTGAGGATCCTGATGCGCACTGAGTCGGGGGAGAACAGTCTTGGGAAATTGGTCAGGGAGATAACTGAAAGGAATGTCGGCCATCCATCCAAGTACCTGCTGATCAACAGGCATGGAAAGCGGATGACGAAAGGGATGTTGCGCTTGCGCTGGGACAAGGCAAGGGAGAAGGCTCGACTGAAGGCAATCGACAAGGGCGACCCACTGCTTGCAGCCAAGATCGCCGGGTTTCAGTTTCGGGATATTCGGCCTAAAGCGGCGTCGGAAATCCTCGATATCGGGGATGCAAGCTTGCTGCTGGGGCACAGCAAGCAGGAAATCACGAAGAGGGTTTACAGAAGGATCGGAGCGACCGCGAAGCCGTCAAAGTAGGAAAGTTATGGAACACTCCCACAATAGTAATGGAACGCCTGCGGAAACCGGTGACGAAGCCCCCGTACCTCAGAAACGCAAAAGCCCCGCTTTCGCGAGGCTTTTGTGTAAATCTTGGCGGGAAACCAGGGATTCGAACCCTGGGAACGCTATTAACGTTCGCCGGTTTTCAAGACCGGTGCATTCAACCACTCTGCCAATTTCCCTTTTGCAACACAGGATTAGCGTAGCTCATCCTGTCTCAGCGGGCGCCATAATACCCGAATGAAACACACTGTCAAACTCTCGCCATAGCTTGTTACAGAGCGTCTGTTATGATCTTTGCGACTGAACGTTTCAAAACCGAAGGAGTGTCGCCATGCGCGAACAGAATTACGCAGTGAATGGCAACGCGCAGGCTGAGCAGCTAGAGGTTAGCCGCGTCCTGCGCAATACGTATGGCCTGTTGGCCCTTACTCTCGCGTTTAGCGGTGTAATGGCTTACGTGGCCCAGCAAATGCGCGTTGGCTACCCGAATATCTTTGTGGTGCTGATCGGCTTTTACGGTCTGTTTTTCCTGACCAACAAGCTGCGCGATTCGGCCTGGGGCCTGGTGTCGGCCTTTGCCTTGACCGGTTTCATGGGGTTCCTGCTCGGCCCGATCCTTAACCGTTACCTGGGTATGCAGGGCGGCGCAGAGGTGGTGAGTTCGGCTTTTGCCATGACGGCGCTGGTGTTTGGTGGCCTGTCGGCCTATGTGCTGATCAGCCGCAAGGACATGAGCTTCCTGAGCGGTTTCATCACCGCGGGTTTCTTCGTGTTGCTGGCAGCGGTCGTGGCGAGCATGTTCTTCCAGATCAGCGGCCTGCAACTGGCGATCAGCGCGGGTTTTGTGCTGTTTTCCTCGGTCTGCATCCTGTTCCAGACCAGCGCCATCATTCACGGTGGTGAGCGTAACTACATCATGGCGACCATCAGCCTGTATGTATCGATCTACAACCTGTTTGTCAGCCTGTTGCAGATCTTCGGCATCATGGGCCGCGACGACTGATTCACGGCAATAAAAAAATGCCCCGTATCGAAAGATGCGGGGCATTTTTGTTTGGGGGCCCGCTCAGTACAGATTGGGTTCCATTTCCAACTCGACGTTAAAACGCGTGGCAATGTCTCGCTGAATGCGCAGTGCCAGGTCGGCGATGTTCTGACCGGACGCCGCGCCATAGTTGACCAGCACCAGCGCCTGCAACCGGTGCACGCCCGCGTCGCCTTCACGAAAGCCTTTCCAGCCAGCCTTGTCGATCAACCAACCGGCCGCCAGTTTCATCTGCCCGTCGGCCTGCGGGTAGGCCACCAGGTCCGGGTACTGAGCTTGCAGTTCGGCGGCTAACGCTTGTGAAACCAGCGGGTTTTTGAAGAAGCTGCCGGCGTTGCCGAGCTGTGCGGGATCTGGCAGTTTTTCGCGGCGAATGCTGCAAATCACGTCGCTGACATCACGCGGCGTAGGCTGGCTAATGCCCTGCTCGGCCAAGCGCTGCTGCACCGGGCCGTAGTCGAGTTTCAAGTGAGCGGCGCGGCTCAACGCGAAACGCACGCGCAGGATCAACCACCGCCCCACTTGGTGCTTGAACAGGCTGTCGCGGTAGGCAAAGTCGCATTCGGCCAGGCTGAAGTCGCGCAACTCGCCGGTATGGCGATCCAGCGCTGTCAGGCCAGCAAATACATCTTTGATTTCCACACCGTAGGCGCCAATGTTTTGCATGGGGGCGGCGCCGACCGTGCCCGGGATCAGGCTGAGATTTTCCAGGCCCGCGAACCCTTGCTCCAGCGTCCACAGCACAAAGGGGTGCCAGGGCTCGCCCGCCTCGGCCTCGACCACCACCTGCACACCATCATCGTGCACCACGCGGATGCCTTGGCTGGCCATCCGCAGGACCAGCGCGCAAACATCGCGGGTCAGCAGCACGTTGCTGCCCCCCCCCATCACCCACACCGGCAGTTGCTGCGATGCCGCATAGGCCAATGCTTCGCGCACATCCCCATCACCGCGAGCCTCGGCATACAGTTGGGCGCGCACGTCGATGCCAAAGCTGTTGAACGGCTTGAGCGAAACCTGTGCCTGCACTTGCAAGGTCATAGCCGCCCCTTCAATTCGATCACCAATGAATCACAGGCGCCTTCGATCAGGTCCAAAACCCGCTCGAAGCCTTGTTCGCCGTCGTAGTAAGGGTCTGGCACTTCGTCCACTGGCGCTTCGTAGCGGCGCAGGAACAAGTCCAGTTCGGCCTTGCCCTGGGCAGGCTGCAGCGCCTTGAGGTTGCGCAGGTTGCTGTGATCCATGGCCAGGATCAGGTCGTAACAGGAGAAATCGGCGCGGGAAACCTGCTGCGCACGCTGGGCCGACAGATCATAACCGCGCCGCAGCGCCGCCCGCTGGCTGCGCGCGTCCGGCGCCTTGCCCACATGCCACTCGCCCGTACCGGCAGACGCGACGTCAACCTGACCGGCCAACCCAGCCTCTCGCAATTTGTGGCGTAACACGCCTTCGGCAGTCGGCGAGCGGCAGATATTACCCAGGCAGACAAACAAAACCTCCATCAAGCCCCCAGCAGGCGACGAACGCGCTCAAGGTCTTGCGGGGTGTCGACACCGGCAGGCGGCGCTTCCAACGCGTCACCGACATGAATGCGCACGCCATGCCACAGCGCGCGCAGTTGCTCCAGCGATTCGGTGTTTTCCAGCCAGCAAGGGCCCCAACTGACGAAATCATGCAGGAAGCCTGCGCGATAAGCATAAATGCCGATATGGCGGCGATAAGGCACACCGGCTGGCAGCACGTCGCGGCTTTTGGCGAAGTCATCGCGCGCCCATGGCAGCGTCGAGCGGCTGAACGTGAGCGCAAGGCCGTTGATGTCGCTGACCACTTTGACCACGTTGGGGTTGAACAGGGTGTCGATGTCTTCGATCGGCTCGGCCAGCGTTGCCATGCGGGCTTCGCCATGAGCGGCCAGGTTGGCAGCGACCTGATCAATGACGCTCGGCGGAATCAGCGGCTCGTCGCCCTGCACGTTGACCACAATGGCGTCCGCCGCCAGCCCGAGTTGAGTCGCCACCTCGGCCAGACGGTCGGTGCCCGAGTTGTGGTCTTCGCGGGTCAGCACCGCTTCGGCGCCAAAGGCGTTGCAGGCGTCGATGATGCGCGGGTCATCGGTGGCCACCACCACCCGCTCGGCGCTGCTTTTACAGGCCTGTTCCCACACCAGCTGGATCATCGGCTTGCTGCCGATCATCTGCAGCGGTTTACCGGGCAAACGGGTGGATGCATAGCGAGACGGGATGACAACGGTGAAGGCGGTGGTCATTTATCCAGGCGCTCGTCGGTGGTCAGGGTACGGGCTTCGCTTTCGAGCATGACCGGGATGCCATCACGGATGGGGTAAGCCAGGCCAGCGCCTTTGCTGATCAGCTCGGTTTTGTCGGCGCTGAGCTTGAGCGGGCCTTTGCAGATCGGGCAAGCGAGGATATCGAGCAGTTTGGTGTCCATGAGGGTTTCCTGGAAAAAAGCGTTTAAGGCAAAAGACGAGCGGGCAACAGCCGCATCAGCTGCAAGTCGAACCAGGCGACGAACGCCGGTGACGGTACCGCGTCTACCGCCAAGTACCACCAGTCGGGCTGGGCAAAGGCGCGGCACTTCACCGCGTCCTTTTCGGTCATGACCAGCGGCAATGACGGTGTAAAGCTCAACACGTCGGCACTGTAGGCCGCGTGATCGGCAAATGCATGGGGTTGTGGCAGCCAGTGTAGCGTTTCAAGGGTAGTGAAGAAACGTTGCGGGTTGCCGATACCGGCCACCGCATGCACGCGCTGCCCGGGCGGGAAATAGTCGACGGGCTTGCGCTCGCCGGTCTTCAGGTTGACCAGCGCCGACGGCACCAGACGAAAGGCAAAACCCGCCTCTGGATCAGCGCCAGCGCCGTTGTACAGCAGCGCATCGACACTCTGCAAACGCTCGACCGGCTCGCGCAACGGCCCGGCCGGGAGGCAGCGGCGATTACCCAGGCCACGGGCGGCGTCAATCAGTACCAGTTCAAGGTCGCGGGCCAGGCGGTAATGTTGCAAGCCGTCATCGGACAGGATCAGGTCCAGCGGCTCGCCCGCCAGCAGCGCCCGAACCGCTCGGCTGCGGTCAGGGTCGATCATCAAGGGCACGCCGCTGCGCTGTACGATCAGCAGCGGCTCATCACCCGCCACATCGGCGCTGTGGCTGGCCTCGACGCGCCATGGCAATTGGGGTGGCTTGGCGCCATAGCCGCGGCTCACCACGCCCACACGCAAACCGGCGCGTTGGCAGTGCTCGATCAACCAGAGAATCAAGGGCGTCTTGCCCGTACCGCCCACGGTGATATTGCCCACCACTATCAGCGGCACCGGAGCCTGGTAGATCGAGCCCTCACCGGCCATAAAGCGCTCGCGCTTGCGCTGCACAACCTGCCGATAAAGCCACTCCAGCGGGCGCAACAGCGCAAGGCCGCGATGGCCTTCGTACCAGGCCTTGAGCAAACGATCGGACATGGCCATCAGGGCTGACCCGCCGCCTCGACGGTGGTCATGCGCAGATGGCTGAAACCGAGTTTACCGGCAGCGTCCATGGCGGTGATCACGGCCTGGTGTTGCGTCTTGCCGTCGGCACTGATGGAAAGTGGCAGGTTGGTATCACCGCCCGACTCTTTTTGCAGCGCATCCATGAGGCTTGCCAAGTCGTTTTTCTCCAGCAACTGGTTATTCAGCGAGAACACGCCATCGGCGCTGATGGCGATGTCCAGTTGCTTGCCCTGCGTGTCCTCGGCGGGCGCACCGCTGACCGCTTCCGGCAGGTCAACGCGCAGTTGGGTTTCCCGGGTAAAGGTGGTGGTGACGACAAAAAACAACAATAGGATAAACACGACGTCGATCAACGACGCCAGGTTGATATCCACTGTTTCCCGTCTCCTGCGGCGAAATTTCACGCTTTGCCCTCAACCAGGTCCACGTCACGATCACCTTGCACCACTTCCACCAGCTTGATGGCTTCCTGCTCCATGCCCACCACCAGTTCATCGATACGGCGTTGCAGGAAACGGTGGAAGAACACCGACGGAATGCCCACCATCAGGCCCGCCGCAGTGGTGATCAAGGCTTTGGAGATACCACCGGCCAGGACGGCCGCGTTGGTGGTCATGCCCGACCCCATGAAGGACGAAAAAATATCGATCATGCCCAACACCGTGCCAAGCAACCCGAGCAGTGGCGCCATCGCGGCGATGGTGCCCAGCGCATTGATGTAGCGCTCCAG
The DNA here is from genome assembly GCF_054071325.1 of Pseudomonas sp. SDO5215_S409. Lineage (NCBI taxonomy): Bacteria > Pseudomonadati > Pseudomonadota > Gammaproteobacteria > Pseudomonadales > Pseudomonadaceae > Pseudomonas > Pseudomonas sp. SDO5215_S409. The sequence continues at coordinate 19,575 of NZ_JBSVWN010000002.1, forward strand.
CTCATGGATGACACGGGCAGCGGCCTCTTCGATGCACTCTTTCATGATCTCGCGACCATGCTTGGAGTTGGCCAGGCCCGCCGCCAGGATCTCGCCCAAAGGCGAATTGGCCCGCAACTCCTTGAGTTTGTCTTTGTCCAGTTGCTTGTTCTTGATCCAGCCCCAGACCTGCCCCAATAAATGCTCGGGCGTGACGCGACTGGCGCGCAAGGTCCACAGGCGTTCAGCGACGATGCCGAGTGCGGCGATGGAACTCAAAATAATCGGCAACATCATCCAGCCGCCGGATTTGACCAATTCCCACACAGTGAATGCCCCCTCGAAAAAGTGCGTCACTTTACCATATAGGGTCAACCGCGATACCCGCCTACTGCCGCGCACCCTGTCGCAGCGGGCGATCTTTGGTAACGCTGGGTTGCAACACCGGCTTGCGCCAGAAACGCCGCTGGCCGCGCGCGATGACCGGCGGCTGGAAACTGCCCAATTGCAGGCGCAGCGCACCGTGCTCGGCGCTGTCGTAAATATTGCTGCCCAGCGCCTGATAACGCGCCATGACGGTGGCATGCGGATGACCGAACGTGTTGTTGCGCCCTCGGGAGATCAGCACATTCGCAGGCGCCAGCTGCTGCAAAAACGCCGATGAAGACGACGTTTGACTGCCATGGTGGGGCGCCTGCAGCCACTCGGTGCGCACAGCCAACGGCGTCGCCAGCAGCGCCCGCTCGGCGGCGCGGTCGATATCGCCGGTCAGCAACAGCCGCTCGCCGTTGGCCTGTACTTGCAGGACACAGGACTTTTGATTGCCGCTCACCGCACTCGCCCATTGCCACAACTCAAAGCGCACACCATCCCATTCCCAGCGCTCGCCGCTGGTACAGGGCTGAGTGCCCAAGAATGCCGGCAGGCCTTCGGTTTCCCCGCCTACCACCCGCACTACCTGCAGCCCTCGCGCCACGGCAGCCGCCCCCCCGGCATGATCGGCATCGGCGTGGCTGAGCAGCATCAGGTCCAACGCCGACACCCCGGATTTGCGCAAGGCCGGCAACACCACCCGCGCCCCTTGGTCGAAGTCCCCCGAACGCGGCCCGGCGTCATACAGCAGCGTGTGATGACGGGTTCGCAGCACAACCGAGAGGCCCTGCCCCACATCCAGTTGCGTCACCTCGACCTGCCCATGAGGGACCAGCGTACGCGGCGCAAAGACGGCCAATAACAGCATCGGCCACCCCAGCAGCCGGATCGGCACACCCTTGGGCAACAACAGCAGCAACGCCCCCAGTACGCTTACCCACCAATAGCCCGCGGGCACCTCGGAGGGTAGCCAGGCGGGCAAATACCCGGCCAACAGGGCCAGTGCCCGGAACAACCCCTCCAGCGCCCCGCCCGCCAGCCACAGCAGGCTCTCACCTATATAAGGCAGCGCCAGCAACACCGTGCCGAGCAAGGCCAGCGGCAACACCACCAGGCTGATCCACGGCACCGCAAACAGATTGGCCACCGGCCCGCTAAGGCTGATGGGCAAACCGAGCGCCAGCAGCACGGGCAACAAGCCGAGTGCAATCAACCACTGCGCACGGGTCCAGGCCTGCCACCAGTGCCAGGGGCCCAGGCGACCGCTGAACGTCAGGATCAGCACGGCGACGGCTGCAAATGACAACCAGAACCCCGGTTGCAGGCTGGCCAGCGGTTCCAGCACCAGCACCGCATCCAACGCCAACAACAATGGCCACCACGCTCCCAGATGGCGAAAGCGCAACCGCCACAACAACACCAGACCGACCATCACACACGCCCGTTGCACCGGCACATCGAACCCGGCCAGCAGGCCGTACCCCAGCGCCGCCGCAAAGGCCAGGCCGCAGGCCCAAGGCAGCCACGGCAGCGGCCTCGGCCAACAGCCATAACGCGCAAGCCCTGCGATCAAGCCGTAGACCAGCCCCGCCAGCAAGCCGATGTGCTGGCCGGAAATCACCAGCAAGTGCACGGTGCCGGTGTCTTGCAGCACCCGCCAGTCCTCACTCGCAAGCCCAGAGCCGTCGCCCATCACCAGCGCCGCCAGCCCCGCCTCGCGCCCTTGGGCATCCACGGCCAGCAACCGTTGGCGCAATTGATCCCGCCACGCGTAGCGCGCTGGCGCCAGAAGCTGGCCATCCTTGACCGAACCTGTGGCGCCGATTCGCTGGGCGAGCAGCCAGGCTTCGTAGTCAAAACCACCGGTGTTTATCAACCCCGAAGGTTGCTTGAGTGTGATCGCCATACGCCAGCGCTCGCCGCTGTGCACGGGCGGTCCGCCGTGCCAGGACAAACGGATACGTTGGGGTAACGTCGCTTTGCGCGACTTGAGGTCCGTCAGCTCGAAACGCACACCCTGGCCGGTGGTTTGCGGTAGGCCGGTCACGCGGCCTTCTACCCAGCGGGTCTGCCCGTCCAGCGCTGGCGCCAAGCGATCATTCAGCGCGCCCTGTGCGCTGAAACAGGCCCAACTCAGCCCTAGCAGGAAAAACGCCAGCGGGTAAGTGCGAAACGGCAATAGCATCAAGGCCACGACCGGCATCAATAGCAACACGCCACCCGTCGGCAGCGCTGGCAAAAAACGCAGGGCGAGCAACCCCAGCGCAAGCGCGAACATCCCTGTTTTCATGGCGCATTCCTTGGACACGAGCCATGAAGTCTTAGTCGGACAGGGATGATGGACGTTGATCTTTTGTCACAAAGTCTGAATTTTCCGTTTATAGAATGCGGGCATACTTGCCCCTCAAACCGACCTGGACCCCTTATGCCCCGGCGCTTATTCAAACGGTACATGCCTGATCCAAACAGCATCAGGGAACACAAGTCCTTACGCTTTCTTGGCACCTTGCTGCATGACCCGAACCTGTGGCACCTCAACCGACACTCGGTGGCCCGGGCCATGGCCGTAGGTCTGTTTGCTGCGTTTATTCCTATCCCCTTGCAGATGCTGCTGGCCGCCGTGCTGGCGATCAGCGTGCGCGCCAACATGCCCATCGCGGTCAGTTTGGTCTGGCTGACCAACCCGATCACGATGCCACCGGTGTTTTTCTGCACCTACATGACCGGCGCCTGGCTGATGAACGTGCCGCCTCGCTCCCTGCCCGACGAGTTGACCTGGGAATGGATCAGCGGCCAATTGTCGACGCTCTGGCAGCCGTTCCTGTTGGGCTCGGTGGTGCTGGGCCTGGTCATGGCCGTGCTCGGCTACTGCCTCACCATGGTGTATTGGCGCTGGTGGGTGGCGCACCAATGGAAAAAACGCAAACGCCGCCAGCGCTGACACCTGCACGACCCCACGGTTTTACCCTCTGCTTGCCCTCGAGGTGCTAATTTGCAAGGTTCCACGCCACGCAAATGGCTACACTGCGCAGGTGGTGCGGGCCGGACGCCCGTATGGAACCTTGAATACATGTAGTGACAGGAGAGTGGCGTGCTGGGAAGAATGGGAATAAAAGGCCGCGTACTGTTGCTGACCTTGCTGCCGACCAGCCTGATGGCCTTGCTGCTGGGCGGGTATTTCACCTGGATGCAACTGTCGGAGCTGCAAAGCCAGCTGTTGCAACGCGGCGAGATGATTGCCGAGCAATTGGCGCCGTTGGTAGCGCCCGCCCTCAGTACCAAGAACACCGACCTGCTGGAGCGCATCGCCACCCAGTCCCTGGAGCAACAGGACGTACGCGCCGTGTCGTTCCTGGGCCCCGACCGCACGCCACTGGCCCACGCCGGCCCGACCATGCTCAACCAGGCGCCCATCGGCAACAGCTCGCACCTGCTGCAACGCACCGGCAACGACGCCACGCGCTACCTGCTGCCGGTATTTGGCCGCCATCGCAACCTCGCCGGTGAATTTATCCCCGACGAATCCGACCGCCTGCTGGGCTGGGTCGAACTGGAGCTGTCCCACAACGGCATGTTGCTGCGCGGTTACCGCAGCCTGTTCGCCAGCCTGTTGCTGATCGCCATCGGCCTGGTGTGCACCGCCGCCCTGGCCCTGCGCATCAGCCGCACGATCAACTCGCCCATCGGCCAGATCAAACAGGCCGTGGCGCAGCTCAAGGACGGCAACCTGGAAACCCGCTTGCCGCCGCTGGGCAGCCAGGAACTGGACCAGCTCGCCTCGGGCATCAACCGCATGGCAGAAACCCTGCAAAACGCCCAGGAAGAATTACAACACAGCATCGACCAAGCCACCGAAGATGTGCGCCAGAACCTGGAAACCATCGAAATCCAGAACATCGAGCTGGACCTGGCCCGCAAGGAGGCCCTGGAAGCCAGCCGTATCAAGTCGGAATTCCTGGCCAATATGAGCCATGAAATCCGCACACCGCTCAATGGCATCCTCGGTTTCACTCACCTGTTGCAAAAAAGCGAGCTGTCGCCGCGTCAATTGGACTACCTGGGCACCATCGAAAAATCAGCCGACAACCTGCTGGGCATCATCAACGAGATTCTCGATTTTTCGAAAATCGAGGCCGGCAAGCTGGTACTGGACAGCATCCCATTCAACCTGCGCGACCTGCTGCAAGACACCCTCACCATCCTGGCCCCGGCCGCCCACGCCAAAGAGCTCGAGCTGGTCAGCCTTGTCTACCGTGACACCCCGCTGGCGCTGGTCGGCGACCCACTGCGCCTCAAGCAGATTCTGACCAACCTGATCAGCAACGCCATCAAGTTCACCCGCGAGGGCACCATCGTGGCGCGCGCCATGGTGGAGGACGAGCAGGAAGACAGCGTGCAACTGCGCATCAGCGTGCAAGACACCGGCATCGGCCTGTCCAACCAGGACGTGCGCGCGCTGTTCCAGGCCTTCAGCCAGGCTGACAACTCCCTGTCTCGCCAACCCGGCGGCACCGGCCTGGGCCTGGTGATTTCCAAGCGCCTGATCGAGCAGATGGGCGGCGAGATCGGCGTGGACAGCACCCCCGGCGAAGGCTCGGAGTTCTGGATCAGCCTGAACCTGCCCAAAACCCGCGACGACATCGAAGACCTGCCCTCCCCGCCGCTGCTGGGCCGCCGCGTGGCGGTCCTGGAAAACCACGAGCTGGCGCGCCAGGCCCTGCAACACCAGTTGGAAGACTGCGGCCTGGAGGTGACCCCGTTCAACACCCTGGAAAGCCTGACCAACGGCATCACCAGCGCACATCAGACCGAACAGGCCATCGACCTCGCCGTGCTGGGCGTCACCGCCAACGACATCCCGCCGGAGCGTTTGAACCAACACCTGTGGGACCTGGAACACCTGGGCTGCAAAGTGCTGGTGCTGTGCCCGACCACCGAACAGATGCTGTTTAACCAATCAGTGCCCAACCCCAACAGCCAGTTGCAGGCCAAGCCTGCGTGCACACGTAAATTGCGCCGTGCCATGGCCGACCTGATCAGCCCGCGACCGCTGCGCAGCGAGCCGGGGGAACCAGTGGCCAGCCGTGCGCCCAAGGTGCTGTGCGTGGACGACAACCCCGCCAACCTGCTGCTGGTGCAAACCCTACTTGAAGACATGGGCGCCAAGGTGCTCGCCGTAGAGAGCGGCTACGCGGCCATTGATGCCGTCAAGCAGGAAACCTTCAACCTGGTGCTGATGGACGTGCAAATGCCCGGCATGGACGGCCGCCAGAGCACCGAAGCGATTCGCCAGTGGGAAAGCGAGCGCCACGGCACACCGTTGCCGGTGGTGGCCCTGACCGCCCACGCCATGGCCAACGAAAAACGCGCCCTGCTGCAAAGCGGCATGGACGACTACCTGACCAAGCCGATCAGCGAGCGCCAACTGGCCCAAGTGGTGCTGAAATGGACCGGCCTGGCCCTGCGTAACCAGAGCCCCGAGCGGGCCGCCGAAGGTGTCGGCCAAGGCACTCAACTGCCGGTGCTCGACCACGAGGAAGGCCTGCGCCTGGCCGCCGGTAAAGCCGACCTGGCCGCCGACATGCTTGCCATGCTGCTGGCCTCGCTTGAGTCCGACCGCGAGGCGATCAACCTCGCGCGCGAAGCCAGTGACAACAACGCCCTTATCGAGCGGGTCCATCGCTTGCACGGTGCGACCCGCTATTGCGGCGTACCGCAGCTGCGTGCCGCCTGCCAGCGCGCCGAAACCTTGCTCAAGCAGGACGACGCCAAAGCCATGTCAGCCATGGATGAACTGGACATCGCCATCACCCGGCTGGCCAACGAGGCGCGCATCAGCGCCTGAACCACTGTCAAGGAGCGACGTGATGCACATCATCCTGTTCAGTTGCCAGGGCTATGACCGCGACAGCTTTCTGGGCGAGGCATTGCCCGCGGGCCTGGTGCTGCACTTGCAGCCTGCCCGCCTGACCCTGGACACCGCCGCGCTGGCCGCCGACCACGAGGTGGTCTGCGCCTTTATCAACGACGACCTCAGCGCCCCGGTGCTGGAGCGACTGGCACGCGGCGGCACCCGTTTGATTGCGCTGCGCTCGGCTGGCTACAACCATGTCGACCTGCCCGCCGCCAAGCGCCTGGGGCTTACCGTGGTGCGTGTTCCGGCCTACTCGCCCCACGCGGTGGCCGAGCACGCGGTCGCGCTGATCCTGGCGCTCAATCGGCGCCTGCACCGCGCCTGCAATCGCACCCGTGACGGCGATTTCAGCCTGCATGGCCTGACCGGTTTCGACCTGGTGGGCAAGACCGTTGGCGTGGTCGGCACCGGGCAGATCGGTGCCACCTTTGCCAAAATCATGACTGGCTTCGGCTGCACTGTGCTGGCGTACGATCCTTACCCCAACCCGCACGTCGAAGCCCTCGGCGCACGTTACGTCAGCCTGGCGCACCTGCTGGCCCAGGCACAGATCATCAGCCTGCATTGCCCGCTGACCACCGACAGCAAACACTTGATCAACGCCCACACCCTGGCCGATCTGCAGCCGGGCGCCATGCTCATCAACACCGGGCGCGGTGGGCTGGTGGACACGCCAGCGCTGATCGAAGCGCTCAAGAGCGGGCAGTTGGGCTACCTGGGGCTGGATGTGTACGAGGAAGAGGCGCAGCTGTTTTTTGAAGACCGCTCCGACCTGCCGCTGCAAGACGACGTGCTCGCGCGCCTGCTGACGTTCCCCAACGTCATCGTCACCGCACACCAGGCCTTCCTGACACGCGAGGCCCTGGCAGCCATTGCGCGAACCACCCTGGACAATATCGCCGCGTGGGCAGCCGGCGAGGTGCAAAACCCAGTCGAAGGATGATCAGCGGTCACATACCGCAGGCATGATGGCGTGCAGCACGTGATAGGATGCCGCGCCTATTTGGAGGACCCATGGCCGAACACGATTTCCGCTTCAGCTTGCTGAGCCCGCAACACACCCTGATTGAATGCCGCGCCCTGGTGCCGGGCCGTTATCAAGTCACTGGCAACGGTGGCTCGATCAAACATGGCGACGTACTGATCGTCAGCCTGCGCGGCAGTAAAACCCTGTCGATGCGCCTGACCGTCGAAGGCGACGCCCGCTACTCCATCCGCCCGACCGGGCAATGGGTGGCGATGGCCCAGGGGCCGAAGTTCGGCGAACTGGAGATTCACACCTGGAAGGTCAACTGCGACAGCTGCGATGCCGTGCTGGACTTTGAGTTCGCGGTGGAAACCAAGCTGAGCAAAGAGCCGCTGCAACCTGCGGCCAACGCACGTGTTGCGCAATTGGGCTGGGCTACCGAGGGCGACAAACACCGCTGCCCCAAATGCCAACAGGCCGCCCAATGAAACGCCTGTGGCTCGCCGCGCTCGGGGCAACCCTGACGGGCTGCGCCAGTCAGGCGGTGCAGCTGACGCAAGACCACAGCTACGTGGTGGAATGGATCGGCGAACGCCCGTTGATGGACTACGCCCACCTCACCGTCACGCTGGGTGCCGATGGCCGGGCGTATGGCAATGGCGGGTGCAACCACTGGTTTGCGCCCTACACCCTGGAAGGCGACAAGCTGAGCTTTGGCAAAGTCGGCAGCACCCGCAAACACTGCGCCGAGGCGCTGATGGAGCAGGAGCACCGGTTCTTTGAGTCGCTGCAGACCGTAGAGCGCTGGGACATTTCGCCCATCGAGCAAACCCGCTTCTGGCCGGCCGAAGGCAAACCGCTGCGGTTGTGGCTGGAAGAAGGCTGAGTACAGGGGGGAGCCGGTGCGCCCGCTCCCCCGTGCGCCTTACCCGCGCAAGGCTTTGAGCCTGGCCAGGACACCGGCGGCGGTCTGCTCGCCGAGCAACTGCTCGCGCACCTTGCCCTTGTCATCGATGATGTACGTCACCGGCAAGGCCTCACTGCGGGGGATGTCGAAAATCCCCTCGGGGTTCTGCGCCAATACGGTGAACTTGATGCCCAGTTTCTCGCTGGCGCTCTTGAGTTCGTCACCCTGCACGTTGTCGAAGTTAACCCCGAACACCCCCACCGACTGGCCTTTGAGCTCTTCGGCCAAGGCGTTGAGTTCCGGGATTTCAGTGCGGCATGGCCCACACCATTCGGCCCAGTAATTGACCACCAGCCACTGTTTGTCCAGGCGTTCGGCGGCCACCTTCTGACCATACTGGTCTACGCCATAGTCATTGCCGCAGCCGCTGAGCAGCAGCGTTGTGATGATCGCCACTGCACCGATCAGTCGCCTTGTCATGGAGGAATCCTTTGCAAAAATGAACGTTGGCTGCGGCCGATCGCCTCTGACGGTTCAGGACTGCGCGCAGCCCGGGTAGAATACCCGCCACCTTACGCAAGATGCGACCCGCATATGACCGATCTGACGCTTTATCACAACCCGCGCTGCTCGAAATCCCGCGGTGCGCTTGAACTGCTCGAAGCCCGCGGTCTTGCGCCAACCGTGGTGCGTTACCTGGAAACCCCGCTGGACACCGCCCAGCTCAGCGCGTTGCTGGGCAAGCTGGGCCTCAGCGCCCGGCAACTGCTGCGCACCGGCGAAGACGAGTACAAGACGCTGAACCTGGCCGACGCCCAACTGAGCGAAGCCCAACTGATCGCCGCCATCGCTGCTCATCCAAAACTGATGGAGCGGCCGATTCTGGAAACCGCCGACAAGGCCATCATCGGCCGTCCGCCCGAGCGAGTCCTGGAGATTTTGCCGTGAGTGCGCCTTACGTACTGGTGCTGTATTACAGCCGCAACGGCTCGGTCAGCGAGATGGCCCGGCACATTGCCCGGGGCGTCGAGCAAGCCGGCCTGGAAGCGCGCTTGCGCACCGTACCGGCGATCTCCACCGAGTGCGAAGCCGTAGCGCCGGATATCCCCGCCGACGGCCCGCTGTATTGCAGCCTGGACGACTTGAAGCACTGCTCGGGCCTGGCCCTGGGCAGCCCGACGCGGTTTGGCAACATGGCAGCGCCGCTCAAGTACTTTCTCGACGGCACCAGCAACCTGTGGCTCACCGGCGCCCTCGTCGGCAAGCCGGCCGGGGTGTTCACCTCCACCGCCAGCCTGCACGGTGGCCAGGAAACCACGCTGATGTCGATGCTGCTGCCGCTGCTGCACCACGGCATGCTGATCACCGGCCTGCCCTACAGCGAGCAAGCGTTACTGGACACAAAAGGCGGCGGCACGCCTTACGGCGCCAGCCACCATTCCGGTGCCGACGGCAAGCGCGCGCTGGACGCCCACGAAATCGCGTTGTGCCGCGCCCTCGGCCTGCGCCTGGCCAAGACAGCCCAGAAACTGGAGGGTGGCCGTGGCCAGGAAGCCTAAGGCCCTGCCCTCCCAGGCCTGGCTGGAGCCCCGGGTCAATGCCGCCCGATTGCTGAGCCTGCTGGCCTTTTTTGGCCTGGTGGGCTTGCTGTGCGTGTACTACCTGCTGATCGCCGACCTGCACGGCGCACGGCCCTGGGTGATTTTGCTGATCGAGCTGGCGCCGCTGGTGTTGCTGGCGCCGGGAATGCTGTTGGGCAGCGCTCGCGGGCATTCGTGGATGTGCTTTGTGGTGAACCTGTATTTCATCAAAGGCGCATTGGCAGCCTACGACCCCAATCGCCAGTGGTTTGGCGTGCTGGAGATGCTGGCGAGTGTGGCGCTGTTTTGCACGGCGCTGCTGTATGTGCGCTGGCGCCATCAGCTGAACCGGCGGTTGGCCGGGGAAGGCTTGCCCAGCTGACAGCCCGCTATCGCGGGTACGCCCGCGATAAAAGTGCCACGTGCTTAATGATTGACGGTGTACGCCAGCATCATCGACAACTGGCACAGCGGCCGCCCGCTCTCGGCATGCCACTGGTTGAACGCCGCCTGCACAGTCGCCAGGTCGCGCAGGCTGGTCGGCACCTTGTCGACGATCTGTTGCGCATTCAACGCTGCCACCACGTCATCGCTGGGCACGAAGGTGTCCTTGCCCACCAGGCGCAAGAAACGCGGCGCCGACAACCCGCCCAACTGGTGGCCGTGCTTGCTCAAGTACTTCCACAAGCCAACGATGTCGGTCACCGGCCAGTCGGCGATGAAAGCCCTGAAGCTGCCGTGCTCCTTTTCCACGTCAAGCATCATCTGCGCGTTGCGCGGCACGCTCTTGAGCTTGCCCAGGTGGCGGATGATGCGCGTGTCCTGCATCAACCGCTCCAAGTGTTCAGCGCCCATGAGCACGACTTTTTCCGGGTCGAACTTAAAGAACACCTGCTCAAAAGCCGGCCACTTGGCATCCACCACGCTGTGTTTGAGGCCCGCGCGAAACACCCGCAGCGCCAAGGCCGACAGGTAGCGATCATCGCTGATCTTGCGCAATTGCGCCGGGGTACTGGGGACGGTCAGGTGGGCTTCCAGCTCGGCCGCCGAACCGAAACGGTTCAGACAATATTCGTGCAGCCACTCGTAATCGCGCATGCCCTCTCCTAACGATTGAATGGAAAACGGCGCCCATCAGCGCCGTTTGTCAGAGCGGTGAAAACACTCAGAGGTTCACCAGGCTGACGAAACGCGAGGCCGCTGTTTCGTCGATCCGAAGGCTGGTGAAGTCGAACAGGTTGCGGTCGGCCAACTGCGACGGGATCACGTTCTGCAGGCTGCGGAAAATGCTTTCGCTACGGCCCGGGGTCTTGCGCTCCCAGTCCAACAGCATGTCCTTGACCACCTGGCGCTGCAGGTTTTCCTGGGAGCCGCACAGGTTGCACGGGATGATCGGGAATGCCTTGAGGTCGGAATACGCCTGGATGTCTTTCTCATTGCAGTACGCCAGCGGGCGGATCACCACGTTGCGCCCGTCATCGGCCAGCAATTTGGGCGGCATGGCCTTGAGCGAGCCGTTGAAGAACATGTTGAGAAAGAAGGTTTCGACGATGTCATCGCGGTGATGCCCCAGCGCCATCTTGGTGGCACCGATCTCGTCGGCAAAGGTGTAGAGCGTGCCGCGACGCAGGCGCGAGCACAGCGAGCAGGTGGTCTTGCCTTCCGGGATCAGTTCCTTGACCACCGAGTAGGTGTCTTTTTCGACGATGTGGTACTCGATCCCCAGTTCCTTGAGGTAGGCCGGCAGCACGTGCTCGGGGAAGCCGGGTTGTTTCTGGTCCATGTTCACGGCCACGATCTCGAACTGGATCGGCGCAACCTTTTGCAGGTGCATCAGCACGTCCAACATGGTGTAGCTGTCTTTGCCGCCAGAGAGGCAGACCATGACCTTGTCGCCGTCCTCGATCATGTTGAAATCGGTGACTGCTTCACCGGCCAGGCGACGCAGGCGTTTTTGCAGTTTGTTCTGGTTGACTGTAAGAGTGCCCATGGCGCTTGGATCCGCGAGAGGTGTGAGACGAAAAGCGGCGTATTTTACGCAGAAAAACGCCGGTGGGCGACTGGCTTGCCGTTTGAAAACACCGCACCGAACAGACCCGCTCGCGATTAAGCCCCGTGTTTACAGCGCGATTTGCTCTAAAGCCACACACTTTTTCAGGTTATCTCTCCCTATACTGCGAAATAAGGTCGCACATTTATATCCAGACCTTTGTGGCCGCCTGGCCCGTGGGCGCTCCGCTTGGGGGGCGATGGTAATAACGACAGGAGTGACTGGCATGATCCATCACGTCGTGGGACTTTTTACTCATCCCGATCAGGAATGGCGGGAAATTCGTGGCGACGAGGAAGAAAGCATCAGCCACATGTACCTCACACACACGCTGATTCTCGCGGCGATCCCCGCCGTCTCGGCGTTCATCGGCACCACGCAGGTCGGCTGGGTCATCGGCAACCGCTCGCCGGTGATGCTGACGATGGAAAGCGCTTTATGGATGACCATCATGTCGTACCTGGCGATGCTCGCCGGGGTGGCGGTGATGGGCGCCTTTATTCATTGGATGGCGCGCACCTACGATGCCAACCCCAGCATGGCGCGCTGCGTGGCCTTTGCCACTTACACCGCCACGCCGCTGTTTATCGGCGGGCTGGCGGCGCTCTATCCCCATATGTGGCTGGGGATGATCGTCGGGACGGCGGCCATCTGCTACACCGTGTACTTGCTGTATGTAGGGCTGCCAACGTTCATGAACATCAACCCGGACGAGGGCTTTCTGTTCTCAAGCTCCGTGCTGGCCGTGGGCCTGGTGGTGCTGGTGGCGATCATGGCGTTTACCGTCATCGTGTGGGGGCTGGGCGTGGGGCCTATCTATACCAGCTAAGGTCCCGGTGCCGGAGAGAGCCACCGCAAGGTGGCTTTTTGCGTTATGGCTGACCATTCGGCGCCTGACAGATTCGGATACACCCAGGTTTGCGGCATACTGGGCGTCTCTGGAGATAGGTACAGCATGTCCGAGCCACTCAATACCCGCGTCGAAGATTGTTTCCTGCAAGCCGAATCCTTTTTTAAACGAACGTTCAAACGCCCTCAAGTGAGCCTCAAGCTGCGGGGTCAAAAAGCCGGTGTCGCGCATTTGCACGAGAACCTGCTGCGCTTCAACCCTCAGCTGTACCGTGAAAACAGCGAGCACTTCCTCAAGCAAACCGTTGCCCATGAAGTGGCCCACCTGATCGCGCACCAGTTGTTTGGCGACCGTATCCAGCCCCATGGCGAGGAGTGGCAGTTGATCATGCGCGGGGTTTACGAACTGCCGCCCGATCGTTGCCACACCTACCAGATCCAGCGTCGACGGGTGACCCGCTATATCTACCGCTGCCCGTGTGCCGACAGCGATTTTCCGTTCTCGTCACAGCGCCACGGGCTGGTGAACCAAGGGCGGCGGTATTTGTGCCGACGGTGTCGGCAGACGTTGGTGTTTACGGGCGAAACACGCATCGAATAAGGCTTGATGCCTTCCCAGCGCTGAGCGTTTTGATCACGGCGGGCTTTTTCCCGGCGGCGGCTTTATCATTGGCGCTCGTTTGCCCCACCTTCTTTGTTACGAAGAGTGTTTCATGAAGTTCGCGATTGCCCTGTTCAGCGCCCCCCATGCGCCCTCCTCGCGCCGCGCCTTGCTGTTTGCGCAAGCCGCGCTCGCCGCCGGGCATGAGATCGTGCGGTTGTTTTTTTACCAGGACGGCGTCCACAGCGCGTCCGGCAACATCGTCAGCCCGCAGGACGAGCAGGACATCGCCCGGCAATGGCGTGAGTTTGTCAGCGCTCATCAACTCGACGGCGTGGTGTGCATCGCCGCCGCCTTGCGCCGGGGCGTGCTGGATACCAGCGAAGCCACCCGCTATCAACGCAGCGCCGTCAATCTGGAGGCGCCCTGGGCGCTTTCGGGCTTGGGCCAACTGCATGATGCGGCGCAGTCTGCCGACCGTTTGATCTGCTTTGGAGGGCCGTGACATGCCCAAGTCCCTGTTGATCATCAGCCGCCAATCCCCCTGGTCCGGCCCCAGCGCCCGGGAAGCGCTGGACATCGTGCTAGCCGGGGGGGCCTTCGACTTGCCGATTGGCTTGCTGTTTCTCGATGACGGCGTGTTTCAACTGGCGCCCAACCAGAACGCCAAGGCAGTGCAACAAAAAGACCTCAGCGCCAACCTGCAAGCCCTTGAGCTGTTTGGCATCGACGAGGTGTTTGCCTGCGGCCACAGCCTGGCAGAACGCGGCCTGGCCGCCCCCGCCAGCGCGCAGCCTCTGAGCAGCGAACAGATCGCTGAAATGATTGACCGTTACGACCAGGTGATAACCCTCTGATGGCGACCTTGCATGTGGTGTCCCACTCCCCCTTTACCGACAGCCGGCTGCACAGCTGCCTGCGTATTTGCGGCGCCCGGGACGCGATCCTGCTCTGCGGCGACGGCGCCTACGGCCTGCACGACCCGGTTCTGAAAACTAAGGGTGTGACGGTGTTCGTGCTGGCCGAAGACGCACAGGCCCGCAACCTGGACGCGCCTGCCTGGGCACACAGCGTGGATTACCCAGGCTTCGTCCAGCTGTCGATCGATTACGACAAGGTCAACACCTGGCTATGAACACCCTCACCGTGGGCGAGCGCGCCCTGGCGCTGGACAAGGACGGTTACCTGGTCGATCTGAGCGACTGGTCCACCGACGTGGCCAACGCTCTGGCCGCCGCCGAAGACATGGCGTTGACGCCCGAACACTGGGAAATCCTCGAACTGCTGCGCCGCTTTTATGACGAATTCCAGCTGTCGCCCGCCACCCGCCCGCTGATCAAATACACCGCGCTGAAACTGGGCGTGGAAAAAGGCAACAGCCTGCACCTCAACCGACTGTTCAAAGGCACCCCCGCCAAACTCGCCGCCAAGCTGGCGGGCCTGCCCCGACCGACGAATTGCCTATGACCAACCTTGCCCCCCTGATGACCCAAACCCCGGCCGAACACCCGTTTGCGCAATTTGTGCGCATCCTCGGCAAAGGCAAACGCGGCGCACGCGGCCTCACCCGTGAAGAAGCACGGGAAGCCATGGGCATGCTGCTCGATGAAAAAGTCGAAGACACCCAGCTCGGCGCTTTCCTGATGCTACTGCGCCACAAGGAAGAAAGCCCCGAGGAGCTGGCAGGCTTCACCGAGGCCGTGCGCGAGCGAGTGCAGGCCCCGGCGCTGAACGTGGATATCGACTGGCCGACCTACGCCGGTAAAAAACGCCACCTGCCGTGGTACTTACTGGCCGCCAAGTGCCTGGCCCAGAACGGCGTGCGCATCCTGATGCACGGCGGCGGCGCCCACACGGCGGGCCGGCTGTACACAGAGCAGTTGCTGGACGACTTGCAGATCCCGCTGTGCCGTAACTGGCAACAGGTGGTCGCAGCGTTCAGTACCGGCAACCTGGCGTTTATTCCGCTGGGCGACTGGGCACCCCAGCTGCAACGCATGATCGACTTGCGCAACACGCTGGGCCTGCGTTCACCGATCCATTCGCTGGCACGCCTGCTCAACCCGCTGGGTGCGCGGTGCGGCCTGCAAAGTATCTTTCATCCGGGTTATCAAGGCGTGCACCGCGAAGCCAGCGGCCTGCTGGGCGATCACGTTATCGTGGTCAAGGGCGACGGCGGTGAGATCGAGATCAACCCCGACACCATCAGCCACCTGTATGGCACCACCGGCGGCGAAAGTTGGGATGAAGAATGGCCCGCGCTGTCTGCCCAGCGTCAC
Source organism: Pseudomonas sp. SDO5215_S409 (assembly GCF_054071325.1). Taxonomy (NCBI): domain Bacteria; kingdom Pseudomonadati; phylum Pseudomonadota; class Gammaproteobacteria; order Pseudomonadales; family Pseudomonadaceae; genus Pseudomonas; species Pseudomonas sp. SDO5215_S409. The sequence continues at coordinate 35,073 of NZ_JBSVWN010000002.1, forward strand.
GTCAAACCCGCGACCCTGGACCCCGAGCACCTGAAGGCGCTGTGGCGGGGCGAGGTTCAGGACAGCTATCCGCAATTGGCGCTGATTGCCACCATGGCCCTGGCCCTGCGCGGCCTGGGCCTCCCGCGTGAGGAGGCCTTTGCACGGGCCAAGCAGTACTGGGACGCGCGGGATAAATCGCTTTAACCGGTCAGACCTGGGACTGCGCGCCTTCGAACCACTTGAGCTTTTCGCGCAGGACCACCACTTCGCCCACGATCACCAGGGTGGGCGCATGCACTTCATGCTCCGCCACCAGTTGCGGCAGGTCAGCCAGCGTGCCGGTAAACACCCGCTGGTTGGCGGTGGTGCCTTGCTGAATCAGCGCCGCCGGGGTATCGGCCGCACGACCATGCTGGATCAGTTGCTCGCAGATGATCGGCAAGCCAATCAACCCCATGTAGAACACCAGGGTCTGCGACGGCCCCACCAGGTCACTCCACGGCAGGTTTGACGTGCCGTCTTTCAAGTGCCCGGTGATAAAGCGCACCGATTGCGCGTAGTCGCGGTGCGTCAGCGGAATACCGGCATACGCCGCGCACCCGCTGGCGGCGGTGATGCCAGGCACCACCTGGAACGGAATGCCCTGCTCGGCCAGTTCCTCGATCTCTTCGCCACCCCGGCCGAAGATGAACGGATCGCCGCCCTTGAGCCGCAACACGCGCTTGCCCTGCTTGGCCAGGTCCACCAGTTGCTGGTTGATCTGGTCCTGCGGCACGGCATGATCGGCGCGACGCTTGCCGACATACACACGCTCGGCATCGCGCCGGCACAACTCCAGAATCGCCGGGGCCACCAGACGGTCGTACAGCACCACATCGGCCTGCTGCATCAGGCGCAAGGCCCGAAAGGTCAGCAGGTCGGGGTCACCGGGGCCTGCGCCCACCAGGTAAACCTCACCCGGGGCATGGGGCGGTGCACCGTTGATTTTTTCGACCAACAGGCGCTCGGCCTCATCGCCCTGCCCGGCCAACTGCCGGTCGGCAATCGGGCCCTGGAACACGTCTTCCCAGAACGCACGACGCTGCTGAACGTCGGGAAACAGGCCTTTGACCTGGGCCCGAAACCGCGCCGCCAACCCGGCCAACTGGCCATACGTGGAAGGGATCCAGGTTTCCAGCTTGGCGCGAATCAGCCGTGCCAACACCGGTGCATCACCGCCGCTGGACACGGCGATGACCAACGGCGAACGGTCGACAATCGCTGGGAAGATCACACTGCACAGGGCTGGCGCGTCCACCACGTTGACCGGCACACAGCGGCGCCGGGCGTCACTGGACACCTGCGCATTCAGCGGCTCGTCATCGGTGGCGGCGATGATCAGGGTGCAGCCATCGAGGTCGGCCTCGTGATAGCCGCGCAAAATCAGTTCCCCGCCACTGCCCTGCACCAGTTCACGCAACTGGCTTTCGATCTGGGGAGCAACCACCCGCAACACCGCGCCCGCATCGGCCAGCAGCCGGGATTTGCGCAAGGCAATCTCCCCGCCACCGACGACCAATACACGACTGCCGCGCAGGTTATGAAACAGCGGCAGAAATTCCATTTAGCCGATGACCTCAATGCCCGCCATGTAAGGCTTGAGCACGTCCGGTACGCGGATCGAACCGTCGGCCTGCTGGTAGTTTTCCAGCACCGCCACCAGGGTACGACCTACTGCCAGACCCGACCCGTTGAGGGTGTGTACCAGCTCCGGCTTGCCGGTTTCCGGGTTGCGAAAGCGCGCCTGCATGCGGCGCGCCTGGAAGTCACCGCAGTTGGAGCACGACGAAATCTCGCGGTATTTGTCCTGGCTTGGCACCCACACTTCCAGGTCGTACGTCTTCACGGCGCTGAAACCCATGTCGCCGGTGCACAGCGACAATACGCGGTAAGGCAGCTCCAGCAGTTGCAGGACGCGCTCGGCGTTGGCAGTCATGCCTTCCAGCGCCTGCATGGAGGTGGACGGTTCCACCACCTGGACCATCTCGACTTTTTCGAACTGGTGCTGGCGGATCATGCCGCGTGTGTCACGGCCCGACGCACCGGCTTCGCTGCGAAAGCACGGCGAGTGCGCGACGAATTTCAACGGCAGTTGCTTGGCGTCCAGGATTTCGCCGGACACGATATTGGTCAGCGACACTTCGGAAGTCGGGATCAGGTACAGGTCGGCTTCGCCCTCACGGCCGATCTTGAACAGGTCTTCCTCGAACTTGGGCAACTGGCCAGTGCCTTGCAATGCCGGCGCCTGGACCAGGTACGGGGTGTAGGCCTCTTCGTAGCCGTGCTCGCCGGTGTGCAGGTTGATCATGAACTGCGCGAGGGCGCGGTGCAGGCGGGCAATCGGGCCGCGCAACAGGGCAAAACGCGCGCCAGACATCTTGGCCGCGGTTTCAAAGTCCAGGCCGCCGGTCACTTCGCCCAGGGCCACGTGGTCCTTGACCTCGAAATCGAAGGCTTTGGGCGTGCCCCAGCGGCGCACTTCGACGTTGCCGTCTTCGTCTTCGCCGACCGGCACGGATTCGTGCGGCAGGTTGGGGAGGCCCAGCAGGATCGAATCCAGCTCGTTCTGAATGTTTTCCAGCTCGACTTTACCGTCGGACAGCTCGCTGCCCATACGCTCGACGTCGGCCATCAGCGGTGCGATGTCTTCGCCGCGTTGCTTGGCCTGACCGATGGATTTGGAACGGGCATTACGCTCAGCCTGCAGTGCTTCGGTGCGGGTCTGGACGGTCTTGCGCTGTTCTTCCAGCGCTTCGATGCGCACGACGTCCAGGGCAAAGCCACGGGATGCCAGGCGGTCCGCTACGTCCTGAAGGTTGCTACGTAACAGTTTGGAATCGAGCATGTCGGTTTCTCGTTTATCAGAGTTTGGTCAAGGACAGGCCAGCCCACGTGGCGAGCAGCCCGCCGAACACGCTAATGGCCAGATACCCGAAGGCAACAGGGGCCTGCCCGCTTTCCAGCAAGCGCAGCGTGTCCAGTGAAAAAGATGAAAAGGTGGTCAGACCGCCGACAAACCCGACGATCAGACCGGCCCGAATTTCGATCGGCACTTCCGGGCGGATCAAAAACCAGCCGTACAACAAGCCGATGATCAGGCAGCCCACCAGGTTGACCGCCAGCGTGGCCGTATAAAAATACTTGGGCCAATGGGCGCTGACCCAGGTTCCTGTGGCGAAACGCAGTAATGTACCAGCGATACCGGCTACGGACACGGCAAGAATGGTCTGGAGCACTTATTTTCTCCGCTGTTTGGGGCTCAACCGGTCGAGCTGGGCCAGGTGATTGAGCTTCTCACCGATTTTCAGCTCCAGGCCACGCGGGACGGGCTGATACAGCGCCAGCGGCTCCAGCGCCTCGGGGAAGTAGTCTTCACCGGCCGCGTAGGCGTCGGGCTCGTCATGGGCATAGCGGTATTCGTCGCCGTACCCCAGCTGTTTCATCAGCTTGGTCGGGGCGTTGCGCAGGTGCAGGGGCACTTCCAGCGAACCGTACTCGGCGGCAGCCCGCAGTGCAGACTTGAAGCCCATGTACACCGCATTGCTCTTGGGCGCGCAGGCCAGGTAAGTGATGGCTTGCGCAACCGCCAGCTCGCCCTCCGGGCTGCCCAGACGCTCCTGCACGTCCCAGGCTGCCAGGCACAGGCTCAAGGCGCGCGGGTCGGCGTTACCGATGTCTTCGCTGGCCATGCGCACCACGCGCCGGGCCAGGTAGAGCGGGTCGCAGCCGCCGTCGATCATGCGCGCGAACCAGTACAGCGCACCGTCCGGGTTGGAACCACGCACCGACTTGTGCAACGCCGAGATCTGGTCGTAGAAGGCTTCGCCGCCCTTGTCGAAACGGCGGCGGGTGTCGCCCAACAGGCTTTGCAGCAAGTCGACGCCGATCTCGCTGCCGTCTTCGGCCAGGTCCGAGGCGTTTTCCAGCAGGTTGAGAAAACGCCGCCCATCGCCATCGGCAGCGGTCAGCAGAATCTTGAAGCCTTCTTCGCTGACGCTGAGGTTGCGCTTGCCCAGGCCCTTGTCTTCGCTCAACGCCCGCTGCAACAGCTTTTGCATGGCAGCTTCGTCGAGGCTTTTGAGCACGTACACCCGCGCCCGCGAAAGCAACGCGTTGTTCAGTTCAAACGACGGGTTCTCGGTGGTAGCGCCGATGAAGATCAGCGTGCCGTCTTCGACATACGGCAAAAACGCATCCTGCTGCGATTTGTTGAAGCGATGCACTTCGTCGACGAACAGGATGGTGCGCTTGCCGTATTGCCCGGCCTGCTGCTTGGCCACATCCACCGCCTGGCGGATCTCCTTGACCCCGGCCAACACCGCCGAAACCGTTTCGAAGTGGGCGTCGGAGACTTTGGCCAAGAGCCGCGCCAGGGTAGTCTTGCCCACCCCCGGCGGGCCCCAGAAGATCATCGAGTGCAGCGCGCCCTGCTCCAGCGCTTCGCGCAGGGGCTTGCCACGGGCGAGCAGGTGTTCCTGCCCGACGTACTCGTCCAGGTTGGTCGAGCGCAGGCGCGCGGCCAGGGGCTGAGCGATCGGGTCACTTCGAAACAAATCCATGGGCAGCGGTTGAAACCTCTGGTCAGCTTATTCCTGGATCACGTCGGCACCCTTGGGGATGTCGAACTTGAAGCGCGAGGCCGGGATCGGCTCGTTGGCCTTGACGCCGGAAAACAGGATATTGGTGCGCTGGCCAACACTGTCGACCAGTTGCATGTCGTTGATCACGCCTTTGCGAAAGGACAGGCGCAGGCTGTCGAACAGCGTGTCACGGGCCTTGGGCTTGAGCGTGAAGTCAATCACGTCGCTTTGCTGCTTGGACGTGATTTCAAAGTTGTCGCTGATTTTGGACACGTCGCCAGAGAGCAACAGCGCCGGGGTCTGGTTCAGACGCGGGTCGAGCTTTTTGATGGTCGCCTGTTCCAGGTCCGGATCCCACAGCGTCACGTTCTTGCCGTCGGAGACGATGGTCTGGTCGGCGGGCGCATCGGTCTTCCAGTAGAAGTAGCCCGGGCGTTGTACGGCCATTTCACCGGCGGTTTCCTGCAGGTGCGCGCCGCTGGCGTCCAGCGTGAGCTGGGAAAAGCGCGCATTCAGGGTCTTGGATTGCTCGAGCAAGTTGGTCAGGCTGGCCACGGAAGCCGGGTCTGCGTGAGCCGACAGAGCGGTCAGGGCCAGGGCCGGCAACAACAGCATGCGGATAAGACGCATGGGAGTCCTCATAGATTCGTTTGCAAGGCGCGCCGCGTGGTGCCACGCGGCACGTAATCAGTCGCGCATCTGCCCCGGCGCGATCACTTCGCGCGAGCCATTGGTGTTCATCGCTGTCACGACCCCGGCCATTTCCATGGCTTCGATCATGCGGGCAGCACGGTTGTAGCCAATTTTCAGTTTGCGCTGTACCGCAGAAATCGACGCACGGCGGCTTTCCAGCACGAACTGCACAGCTTCGTCGTACAGCGCATCGGTTTCGGCGTCTTCTTCACCGCCACCGCCGCCGTTTTCAAAGCCGCTGCCGGCCTCTTCCACACCGTTGAGGATGTCGTCGTTGTACTCCGGCGCGCCGCGCAGTTTCCAGGCTTCCACCACGCGGTGCACTTCATCGTCGGACACGAACGCGCCATGGACACGGATCGGCAGGCTGGTGCCCGGCGGCATGTAGAGCATGTCACCGTGGCCCAGCAATTGCTCGGCGCCGCCCTGGTCGATGATGGTTCGCGAGTCGATCTTGCTCGACACCTGGAACGCCATGCGGGTCGGGATGTTGGCCTTGATCAGGCCGGTGATCACGTCCACCGACGGGCGCTGGGTGGCAAGAATCAAGTGAATACCCGCCGCCCGGGCTTTTTGCGCGATACGGGCGATGAGTTCTTCGACCTTCTTGCCGACGATCATCATCATGTCGGCGAATTCGTCGACCACCACCACGATGGTCGGCAGCTTGGTCAGCACCGGCGCTTCATCGTGAATGTTTTCGCGCTTGTACAGCGGATCGGGAATCGTCTCGCCGCGCTCATGGGCTTCCTTGATCTTGGCGTTGAAGCCCGACAGGTTACGCACGCCCATCTTGGCCATGAGCTTGTAGCGCCGCTCCATCTCGGCCACGCTCCAGCGCAGGGCGTTGGCGGCGTCTTTCATGTCGGTGACCACCGGGCACAGCAGGTGCGGGATGCCTTCGTAGATCGACAGCTCGAGCATTTTGGGGTCAATCATGATCAGCTTGGCGTCGTCCGGGCCAGACTTGAACAGGATCGACAGGATCATCGCGTTCACCCCCACCGACTTACCGGAACCGGTCGTACCGGCCACCAGCAAGTGCGGCATTTTTGCCAGGTCCGTGATCACCGGCTTACCGCCGATGTCGTGACCCAGCGCCAGGGTGACCGGGGACTTGAAGTTGTCGTACTCCGGGGTGGAAAGCACTTCGGAAAACCGCACGATCTGCCGGTCTTCGTTGGGGATCTCGATACCTACGGTGGTTTTGCCGGGAATCACTTCCACCACCCGCACACTGGTCACGGCCAGCGAACGCGCCAGGTCTTTGGCGAGGTTGGAAATGCGACTGACTTTCACACCGGCGGCCGGCTGGATTTCGTAGCGGGTAATCACCGGGCCCGGGTGGATCGAGTCTACCGAGACTTCGACACCAAATTCCTTGAGCTTGATTTCCAGCAAATGGCCGACCGCGGCCAGGGACTCTGGAGAATAGTTGAGCTGTTTCTTTTCGGCCGGGTCCAGGATCGAAATCGGCGGCAAGGTGCCTTCCACTGCACTGTCGATGAACAGCGGCGCCTGCTTTTCCTTCTGCACACGATGGCTTGGCTCGGGCGCCTTGACCGGCGCCGGGGCGATCACCGGCGGAACCTGTTTTTCGCGTTCCGACATGTGCTTGGTCAGCGCTTGCTCGCGCTCGATCAGGCGCTCCTTGACCTTGGCCTGCTCGCGACGGTCGGGCGTCGTGGGCGCCACGACCTCGTTGACCCGGGTGTCGACCTCACGCAGCTGCGCGACCATGCGCTTGCGATCGACGCGGGCCTGCCACCAACGGTTGGCCGCGCCCTGGAACAGCTCGAACAGGTCCAGTGTGATCTTGCCGGTCACATCCATGACCTTGAACCAGGACAGGTCGGTAAACACGGTCAGGCCGAACAGGAACAGCGCGATAAACATCAGGGTGCTGCCCTGGATGTTCAGGGTTCTTCGGGCCAGGTCGCCCAGGCTTTCACCCAACGCTCCACCGGCGCCCGCAGGCAGGCCGGTGGGGGCATGGAAGTGGATATGCGCCAGGGCCGCGCCCGACAGCACCAGAAACACCAGGCCAATCAGGCGCCAGGAGAACAGCCAGCCGCTCCATTGCCACGGTTCGTGACGCTGGCGGAAGATTTGCCAGGTCTTGATGGCCAGCAGCAGCGGGAAGATGTAAGCGAAGTAACCCAGCACCATGAACAGGATATCGGCGCTGTAGGAACCGGCAGGGCCGCCGAAGTTCTGCACATCGTCGATCTTGCTGTTGTGGCTCCAGCCCGGATCATCCTTGCCGTAGGTCAGCAAGGCCATCATCAGGAACAGGCACAAGGCGCCGATGGCGATCAACGCGCCTTCCTTCAGCCGGTAATGCAGGTGCTGACGCCAGGCCGGAACTACTGTTTTAGGTGTCGCGGTGGATTTCTTCAAAACGGGTATTTTCCTGCGCCTTTAGCGCGTCCATCTATTGAATGACTGCAAAATACTGCCCCATCCGGGCAGATAAAAAATGAACCTGTGTCGATCACACTACTTTTAACACTGCGTGACTGATTCATAAAACGGCGATAACGCCACAGTGCCCGCATTGTACGGGTTTGTGGACGGGATGCCACACGCAGCCCCTCTGCTACACAGCATAGCCAAGGGCTCTCTTCATGACGTTCAATTTGAGCATGCATTGTCTTTACTGACAAAGGCTTATGCGCTGTTTTTGCCAATCAGCACTAGCTTTGCGACCAACGCACGCGATTACGACCACGCCCCTTGCAGAGAGTTGCACGCCCACCTTTTCACGCCAATACCGCTCGATCCTGTGTTCGCACTAGCCCCCTGGCGCTGTGTCGACAATAATTACCGCACTAAAGACAGGCATCGCGCCCGTTACCGCCCTCCCCTGCTGTAAGGCTGGATGCCATGCTGACCTGGTTACAACGCGACACCCTGACCTTTCCACCGCTGGCCCAGGCCATGCGTGAACCCAATGGTTTGCTGGCCGCTGGCGGCGACCTGTCGCCCGACCGGCTGGTGCAGGCTTACCGCCACGGCTGCTTTCCGTGGTTTTCACAAGGCCAGCCGATCCTCTGGTGGTCACCCGACCCACGCACCGTGCTGTTCCCCGAAGAACTCCACATTTCCCGCAGCCTGGCCAAATTATTGCGCCAGCAGCGCTACACCGTAACGTTCGACCAGGACTTCGCCAGCGTCATCCAGGCCTGTGCCGAGCCGCGCAGCTATGCAGACGGGACATGGATCACCGACTCCATTCAAAGCGCCTATATAGCGCTGCATCAGAGGGGTTACGCCCATTCGGTCGAAGTCTGGGACGACGGGCGCCTGGTGGGCGGTGTATACGGCCTGGCCATGGGCCAGATGTTTTTTGGCGAGTCGATGTTCAGCCGCGCCGACAACGCCTCGAAATTCGGCTTTGTCACCCTGGTCAAACACTTACAGGCCTGGGGATTCGTATTGATCGATTGCCAGATGCACACCAATCACCTGCAAAGCCTGGGTGCGCGCGCCATCTCCCGCAGCGACTTCGTCAACTACCTGCACGAGCATCTGGACCGGCCCAGCAGCGGGCCATGGGTTTGCTAGGCGACTTTCGTGCACCTGGCTTACACTTATTTCAACGCTTATCCGAGAATTGATCATGACCGAGTTGGCGCGCTTGAAGTTTTATGCCACTCAACCGCACTCCTGCAGTTACCTGCCCGACGAGCAGGCCACTACGCTGTTCCTCGACCCCAGCCAGCCGATGGACGCGCATGTGTATGCCGACTTGTCGGAAATGGGCTTTCGCCGCAGTGGCGACCACCTGTACCGCCCGCACTGCCAAAACTGCAACGCTTGCGTGCCGGCACGCATCCCCGTGACGCAGTTTTTGCCGGACCGCAATCAAAAACGCATCCTCAAACGCAATGCCGACCTGACGGTCACACCAGCCAAACCGGGCTTCAGCGAAGAATATTTCGACCTTTATCAGCGCTATATCGAGCAACGGCATGCCGATGGCGACATGTTCCCGCCCAGCCGGGACCAGTTTTCCACCTTTCTGGTACGCGACTTGCCGTTTTCGCGCTTCTACGAATTCCGCCTAGACGGCCGACTGGTCGCCGTGGCAGTCACCGACCTGCTACCCAACGGCCTGTCGGCGGTCTACACCTTTTACGAGCCCGCCGAGGAACGCCGCAGCCTGGGTCGTTTTGCGATTCTCTGGCAAATCGGCGAAGCCCTGCGCCTGGAACTGGAAGCGGTGTACCTGGGCTACTGGATCAAGAACTGCAAAAAGATGAACTACAAGACTCAATATCGGCCGATTGAGCTGCTGATTAATCAAAGATGGGTCACGCTGAACTAGAACCCCTTGGCTTAAACACCCTTTTTCGGGCACAATGCACGCCGCTTTTGCCTGGCGCAGTTGCACCGGGCCATTCACTGGACACCGAGGGCTTTACTGCATGTCGAAAGAAGACAGCTTCGAAATGGAAGGCACTGTCGTCGACACCCTGCCCAACACCATGTTTCGCGTGGAGTTGGAAAATGGGCACGTCGTAACCGCGCATATCTCCGGCAAGATGCGCAAGAACTACATTCGTATTCTTACCGGTGACAAAGTGCGCGTCGAACTGACGCCCTATGACTTGAGCAAAGGGCGCATCACTTACCGCGCCCGCTAATCAAGTCAATACAAAACGCCCGGTTATGCCGGGCGTTTTTGTGTGCGCGCAAGGTATGAACAGCCGCCCCGCCACCCTATTTTGACGCAGCAAAAAGGCGCCTTTCAGCGCCTTTTTGTTGGGTTGCGACCCGCTATCAGGCCATTTCGGCCGTGGTCTCGAACTCGAAGGTCAGCTCGCCGTCCTTCAGGTCGATATGCACCACGCCACCATGGTCGGACAATTCGCCGAACAGGATCTCTTCGGCCAGCGGCCGCTTGATCTTGTCCTGGATCAAACGCGCCATTGGGCGAGCGCCCATTGCCGCGTCGTAACCCCCTTCGGCCAGCCAGTTGCGCGCCGCATCCGTAACGTCCAACTGCACACGCTTGTCTTCGAGCTGTGCCTGAAGCTCGGTGAGGAACTTGTCCACCACACTTTTGATGACCTCATGGCTGAGGCGACCAAACTGGATAATGGTGTCCAGGCGGTTGCGGAATTCGGGCGTGAAGCTTTTCTTGATCACTTCCATCGCATCGGAAGAGTGATCCTGATGCGTGAAGCCGATGGAGGCCCGCGCAGCCGTTTCAGCACCGGCGTTGGTGGTCATGATCACGATCACATTACGGAAGTCCGCCTTGCGCCCGTTGTTGTCGGTCAGGGTCCCGTGGTCCATCACCTGCAACAGCAGGTTGAAGACTTCCGGGTGGGCCTTTTCGATTTCATCGAGCAGCAACACGCAATGCGGCTGTTTGGTGATCGCCTCGGTCAGCAGGCCGCCCTGGTCGAAACCGACATAGCCCGGAGGCGCACCGATCAGGCGCGACACGGTGTGACGCTCCATGTATTCGGACATGTCGAAACGTACCAGCTCGATCCCCATGGCCTTGGCCAACTGGCGCGCCGCCTCGGTCTTGCCCACACCCGTAGGGCCTGCGAACAGGAACGAACCGACCGGCTTGTCGGGGGATTTGAGCCCGGCACGCGACAGCTTGATCGCGGTGGACAGCGAGTCGATCGCCGCATCCTGGCCAAACACGGTCAGCTTGAGGTCACGCTCCAGGTTGCGCAGCAGCTCTTTATCGGAGCTGGTGACGTGTTTCGGCGGAATCCGCGCGATTTTCGCCACGATGTCCTCGACCTGAGGCACGTCGATACGCTTCACACGCTTGTCGGCCGGTTGCAGGCGCTGGTAGGCACCCGCTTCGTCGATCACGTCGATAGCCTTGTCCGGCATGTGGCGGTCATTAATGTAGCGCGACGCAAGCTCAGCGGCAGACCGCAGGGCCTCGTCGGTGTATTCGATGCTGTGGTGCGCCTCGAAACGCCCCTTCAGGCCGCGCAGGATACCGATGGTGTCTTCCACCGACGGCTCGGACACGTCCACTTTCTGGAAGCGACGCGCCAGTGCACGGTCTTTTTCGAAGATGCCGCGAAATTCCTGGAACGTGGTCGAACCGATGCAACGAATGTCACCCGACGACAACAGCGGCTTGAGCAGGTTGGAGGCGTCCATCACGCCACCGGATGCCGCACCCGCACCAATAATGGTGTGGATCTCGTCAATGAACAGGATCGCCTGCGGGCGTTTTTTCAGCTCGCCCAGCAGCGCCTTGAAGCGCTTCTCGAAATCGCCACGGTATTTGGTCCCGGCGAGCAGCGCGCCCAGGTCCAGCGAGTAGACGACACTGCTGGCCAGCAGGTCTGGCACCTGGTTGTCGACGATACGCTTGGCCAGGCCTTCGGCAATCGCGGTTTTACCCACGCCCGCTTCACCCACCAGCAACGGGTTGTTCTTGCGACGGCGTGCAAGGATCTGCGCGACGCGCTCGACCTCAAGCTCACGCCCCACCAGCGGATCGATCCGCCCCTGGCGCGCCAGTTCGTTGAGGTTGCTGGCGTAAGCGTCCAGCGGGTTGCTTGAAGACGACGACTCACCCCCCTCTTCGTCCTGCATATCCTGCTCACCCTCGGAATGTTCGCCATGCCCCGGCACTTTGGAAATGCCATGGGCGATGTAGTTGACGACATCAATACGGGCAACGCTTTGCTGCTTGAGCAGGAATACGGCCTGGCTTTCCTGCTCGCTGAAAATGGCAACCAGCACATTGGCACCCGTCACTTCACGCTTGCCGGAGCTCTGTACGTGGAACACAGCACGCTGCAGCACCCGCTGAAAGCCCAGGGTTGGCTGGGTTTCGCGGTCTTCGTCGTGCACGGGAATCAGTGGCGTGGTGGAGTCGATAAACTCCTGCAGGTCATGCTTGAGTTTGTCGAGATTGGCGCCGCACGCACGCAGAACCGTGGCGGCAGCTTCATTGTCCAAAAGTGCCAGCAGCAGGTGCTCGACGGTCATGAATTCATGACGCTTCGAACGGGCCTCCTTGAAGGCAAGATTGAGGGTGACTTCGAGCTCGCGGTTTAACATAGCTTCACCTCATACCCAAGTGGTCGGCGTTAACCGTCCTTCTCGATTTCACAGAGTAGCGGATGCTGGCTTTCCCTGGCGTACTGGTTAACCTGCATGGCCTTTGTCTCGGCGATGTCGCGGGTAAACACTCCACATACTGCCCGTCCTTCTGTGTGAACGGCCAGCATTACCTTGGTCGCCAACTCGCGGTTCAGGTTAAAAAACACCTCGAGCACTTCGACGACGAAATCCATCGGTGTGTAGTCATCGTTGAACAAAACCACCTTGTACATCGGCGGCGCCTGTAAAGCGGGCTTGGCCTCCTGAACAGCAATACCTGCAGAACCGTCGTCGTCATGATGGTGATCCGGGCGATCCTGATTGAATGTTAGTCGAATCTGGCTGGTTGCATGCATGAAAGAAAGGTTCGTCAGTGGTTCAAATACAGTGGTGGGGGCGACCTGTCAGAATTTCAACTCCGACCGACTGGTCGCCTTGACTATCGGCAAATCGGTGTTACAACCAATAGAACCCACAGTGGGTAAAAAAGGTCCGCGCAGTCAACCTTAATTTATTCGGGTTAGGACGGATAAACTGGATGATACTCCAGTGATGGAGTCTGGTGCAGAGGGACAAGGACATGGCTAGCGGTAAGGTCAAGTGGTTCAACAATGCCAAGGGTTACGGTTTCGTTGTCGAAGATGGCAAGACCGAAGACCTGTTTGCGCATTACTCGGCTATCAATATGGATGGCTACAAGACGCTGAAGGCGGGCCAGGCAGTGTCCTTTGAGATCATTCAAGGCCCCAAAGGCTTGCACGCCGTGAACATTGGCGCGCCAGTCAGCAACGATAAAGCTGGCGGGGGTGTCGCTCTAGAACCAAAAGAGCAACTGGCGTAGTTCGCCAACGGGCAACCCCCCGCCAATAAAAAACCGGTTGTCCCGCGTTACCGGGGCAGCCGGTTTTTTTGTTGCCGCCACTACATGTGTTTGATCAGCGCGTCGCCGAAGCCTGAAGACGACACCAGCGTCGCACCCTCCATCAGGCGCTCGAAGTCGTAGGTCACGGTCTTGGCCGAAATCGCACCATTGGTGCCTTTGATTATCAAATCCGCCGCCTCGGTCCAGCCCAAGTGACGCAGCATCATTTCCGCCGACAAAATCAACGACCCCGGGTTGACCTGATCCTTGCCCGCATACTTGGGCGCAGTGCCATGGGTCGCCTCAAACATGGCCACGGTATCGGACAGGTTGGCGCCCGGTGCAATCCCAATGCCCCCCACTTCCGCCGCCAGCGCGTCGGACAGGTAGTCACCGTTCAGGTTAAGCGTGGCTATCACGTCGTACTCTGCCGGACGCAGCAGGATCTGCTGGAGCATGGCGTCGGCAATGGCGTCCTTGACCACCACGTTCTTGCCGGTTTTGGGGTGTTTGAACTGCATCCACGGCCCGCCGTCGAGCAGAGTTGCGCCAAACTCCTCGGCCGCCACCTCGTAGGCCCATTCCTTGAAGGCCCCTTCGGTGAACTTCATGATGTTGCCTTTGTGCACGATGGTCAGCGAACTGCGGTTGTTATCCACCACATATTGCAGGGCCTTGCGCGCCAGGCGCCGGGTGCCTTCCTTCGACACCGGCTTGACGCCAATCCCGCAATCCTGGTCGAAGCGAATCTTGGTGACCCCCATTTCTTCCTTGAGAAACTTGATCACCTTGTTGGCTTCCGGCGAGCCGGCTTTCCACTCGATGCCCGCGTAAATGTCCTCGGAGTTCTCACGAAAGATCGTCATGTCCACATCGCCGGGCTTCTTGACCGGGCTGGGCACGCCTTCAAACCAGCGCACCGGGCGCAGGCACACATACAGGTCCAGTTGCTGGCGCAGCGCCACGTTCAGCGAGCGGATACCGCCGCCCACCGGCGTGGTCAACGGCCCCTTGATGGACACCACGTAATCCTTGACCGCATCGAGGGTTTCCTGCGGCAGCCAGGTGTCCTGATCGTAGACTTGAGTGGCCTTTTCGCCGGCATACACCTCCATCCAGGAGATCTTGCGCTTGCCGCCGTAGGCCTTGTTAACCGCGGCATCAACCACTTTGATCATCACCGGGCTGATGTCGACGCCAATACCGTCGCCTTCAATGAAGGGAATGATCGGATGGTCAGGAACGTTGAGAGAATGGTCTGGATTGACGGTGATCTTTTCGCCAACTGCCGGAACCTGAATCTTCTGGTATCCCATGCTGAACTCCATCTATGGATTAAACATCTGGCTGCGTCCGAGCCTAGTCCAGATCCATGAGGACTGAAACCTCACACCCACGAATCCGCCTCGAAACAGCACTATTTTCGGCCTACAAGCCAAAAACCAGAGGGAAAAACGCCAATCTCCAGCACACCCGCAGGCGCTGCCGGGGATACTTGCCCTGCGACCTTTAGACCAATGGACGACACACCTTTTGTATGAAGGCTCGGCGTAAGCATAGCGACCTATGTATAATGCCGCCGCTGACCAAAGAGTCACTACGGCCGACCGCTCTGAACAGACGCTTTGCGCCCTAAAAGCCGGACCACTACAGTGGCCCACCCGCTTGACGCTCGACTGATGCAACCCAACATCACCGCGAAGAAACCTCGACATTTCGCTCATGGATGACTTTGAACGAACGCGCTCCACCCGGCGCATCTCGAGTTTCTGCGCACGCTTTCAGCAAAGAAGAGAGTTAATCCGAATATGCCCACCCGCTCGAAGATCATCTACACCTTCACCGACGAAGCCCCAGCCCTCGCCACCTATTCACTGCTGCCTATCGTAGAGGCCTTCACCGCTTCAGCTGATATTGCCGTGGAAACCCGCGACATTTCCCTTGCCGGGCGCATCCTCTCAAGCTTCCCCGAGCAACTGGGCGCCAAAGCCGTACCGGACCACCTCGCCGAGCTGGGCGCACTGGCCGTTACGCCTGAAGCCAACATCATCAAGCTGCCGAACATCAGCGCCTCCCAGCCACAGCTGCTGGCCGCGATCAAGGAGCTACAAGCCCTGGGCTACGCCCTGCCGGACTACCCGGAAACCGTAACCAGCGACGCGGAAAAAGAAACCCGCGCACGTTACGACAAGGTCAAGGGCAGCGCCGTGAACCCGGTTCTGCGCGAAGGCAACTCCGACCGTCGCGCGCCGCTGTCGGTCAAGAACTACGCGCGCAAGCACCCGCACAAAATGGGCGCCTGGGCCAAGGACTCCAAGTCCCACGTCGCCCACATGGCCGCTGGCGACTTCTACGGCAGCGAAAAAGCCGTACAGATCGAAGCCGCTGACACCGTCAAAATCGAGCTGATCGCTCAAGACGGCACCGCGTCGGTCCTCAAAGAAAAAACCAAGGTGCAGGCTGGCGAGATCATCGACAGCTCCACCCTGAGCAAAAAGGCCCTGCGCGCGTTCATCGCCGCCCAGATCGAAGACGCCAAGCAACACGGCGTACTGCTGTCGGTTCACCTGAAAGCCACCATGATGAAGGTGTCCGACCCGATCATCTTTGGCCAGATCGTTGCCGAGTTCTATAAAGACGCCCTGGCCAAGCACGCCGACGTGCTGACCCAGATCGGCTTCAACCTGAACAACGGCATCGGCGACCTGTACGCTCGCATCAAGGCCCTGCCGGCCGACCAGCAAGCGCAGATCGAAGCCGACATCCAGGCGGTCTACGCCGTGCGCCCGTCCCTGGCGATGGTCAACTCCGACAAAGGCATCACCAACCTGCACGTGCCGAGCGACGTCATCGTCGACGCCTCGATGCCCGCCATGATCCGTGACTCCGGCAAAATGTGGGGCACCGACGGCCAGTTGCACGACACCAAGGCTGTGATCCCGGATCGCTGCTACGCCACCATCTACCAGGCCGTGATCGAAGACTGCAAAGTCAACGGCGCCTTCGACCCGACCACCATGGGCAGCGTGCCAAACGTGGGCCTGATGGCGCAGAAAGCCGAAGAATACGGCTCCCACGACAAGACCTTCCAGATCAAGGCTGACGGCGTGGTTCGCGTGTCCGACAGCAGCGGTCGCGTGCTGATGGAACAGGCGGTTGAAGCCGGCGACATCTTCCGCATGTGCCAGACCAAAGACGCCCCGATCCAGGACTGGGTCAAACTGGCCGTCAACCGCTCCCGCGCCAGCAACACCCCGGCCGTATTCTGGCTGGACCCGCTGCGTGCACACGACGGCGTCGTGGTCGAGAAAGTCCAGACTTACCTCAAGGACCACAACACCGAAGGCCTGGACATCCGCATCATGTCGCCGGTCGACGCGATGAAGTTCACCCTGGAGCGTACTCGCCAGGGCCTGGACACCATCTCCGTCACCGGTAACGTACTGCGCGACTACCTGACCGACCTGTTCCCGATCATGGAACTGGGCACCAGCGCCAAGATGCTGTCGATTGTGCCACTGATGAACGGTGGCGGCCTGTTCGAAACCGGCGCTGGCGGTTCGGCGCCCAAGCACGTGCAACAGCTGGTGGAAGAGAACTTCCTGCGCTGGGATTCCCTGGGCGAGTTCCTGGCCCTGGCCGCTTCGCTGGAGCACTTGGGTGTGAACTACAACAACCCCAAGGCACTGGTTCTGTCCAAGACCCTGGACCAGGCCACCGGCCTGTTCCTGGACAACAACAAGTCGCCATCGCGCAAAGTCGGCAACATCGACAACCGCGGCAGCCACTTCTACCTGGCGCTGTACTGGGCCCAGGCCCTGGCCGCCCAGACCGAAGACACTGCCCTGCAAGCGCGTTTTGGCGAACTGGCCAAGACCTTGACCGCGAACGAAGCAACCATCGTGGCCGAGCTCAACGCCGTACAAGGCAAGCCAGTGGAAATCGGCGGCTACTACTCGCCGAACCCAGAGCTGACCAGCAAGGCCATGCGCCCAAGCAACACCCTCAACGCCGCGATCGCTGCGCTGAAGTAAGGTTGTAAGGATGCAAAAGAGCCCCGGCCTTGTGCCGGGGCTTTTGTTTGTGTCACACGCTCAAGCCTTGCGAACCAGGGCGACCACCACTGCCAACCCCGCCAGCACACACACCGCCGCCACCTGTGGAATCAACGCGGCCCCGCCCCGGTTGATGATCAACCCGCCTATCAACGCTCCCAGGCCAATGGCCGCGTTAAACACCGCCACATTAAGGGACGTAGCGGCATCCGCCCCGCCCTCGATCGCCGCAGCCCCCTTGAATACCGACGTCTGCAACAGCACCGGAATCGCACCATAGGCTGCGCCCCAGATCGCCAGCGTTGCCCACAGGGCGCTGTAACTCGTCACCGCCAGGCTCATCAGCAACAGGCCGGTGGCCATCAACGCCGTCACCACGACCAGGCAGGCCGAGCGATTGACCGGCAAACGGCCCGACCGCAAAGTTGGCGACCACCCCGGCCCCGCCGTACACCAGCAGCATCACGCTGATGTGCGCACTGTTCATCTGCGCCACCTGCTCAAGGTACGGGGTGATGTAGGTGTACGCCATAAAGTTGCCTGTCGCGATCAGCGCCGTCGCCGCGAATACCGCCAGCAACGGCCCGTTTTTAAGCACCCGGGCCATCGCGCCACGGATCGACGCGCTGCCAATACGCACCACCGGCACCGACCAGGCCACCGCCATGAACAGCAGCAGACTGAGCATCGTCAACGCGGCAAAGACCGCGCGCCACCCCTGGTGCTCGCCCAGGATCGTCCCCGCAGGCACACCAAGCACCGTGGCCAATGACACGCCAGCAAACACAATCGAGGTGGCGCGCACCGCGTTTCTGGCATGCACCAGGTGCGCCGCCGTCACGACCGCCGTCGACCAGAACACACCGATCGCCGCCGCCACCAACACACGCCCCACCAGCACCACCGCGTAGCTGGGTGCCAGGTACGTAACCAGGTTGCCCGCGCAGCACACCGCCAGCAGGATCGCCATCAACGCCTTGCGGTTGATCGAACTCAGCAGGCCGGTCAACGGCGCGGCGGTCAGCGCCACCACCAAGGCAAAGCAGCTGACCAGGTAACCCGCCTGGCCCAAAGACACCTCAAGACCAT
Source organism: Pseudomonas sp. SDO5215_S409 (assembly GCF_054071325.1). Classification (NCBI taxonomy): domain Bacteria; kingdom Pseudomonadati; phylum Pseudomonadota; class Gammaproteobacteria; order Pseudomonadales; family Pseudomonadaceae; genus Pseudomonas; species Pseudomonas sp. SDO5215_S409. The sequence goes on from NZ_JBSVWN010000002.1 coordinate 53,471, forward strand.
CGGCCATGGCAGGCAACACGCCCACCGGCATCAGTTCGGTGCTGACAAACGAAAAACACCCCAGGCTCAGGGCCAGTACCGCCGCCACGCTGCGCCCCCGCGAGAGGGCCAGCCGGTGGCCTTTGCCGGTCGCAGCCGGTGCGTCATGTGTTGCTACAGAGTCCATGAATCTATCCAGATTAAAGTGAAAAAAAGACCGAACAGGCCTCAGTGCAACGGCATCGCAACGCCGGACAACTGCGCACATTGCGCCAAAAAACGCTCCTGAAGCGCGGTGTCGAGCGCCGCCTTGAGTGGCACAGCGGCACGCTGGTGGTAGAAGTAACCGCCGGTCACGTAGCTGTCGCGGGCAACACCGGCGGCCAGCCAGGCCTGGGTGCGCGGGGCCAGTTCCAGGTCATCGATCGCACCCGGCCCGCCCAGCTTGGTCGCGACCCAGCCGGGCTCCAGCGAGTTGGACAGCACGTCCGGCCAGCGCCGGGCCACTGCAAAAGCCAGCAGGATGTTGTGCAGTTTCGAGTCGGAATAGGCCCGCGCACCGTTCCAGGGGCGCTGCTCCCAGGCCAGGTCCTGCAAGGACACATCGGCGCAGTAATGCATGCGTGAGCTCACATACACCAACCGGCTCGGGCGCTTCACCAGCGCCGTCAGAATGTACGGCGCCAGCGCGTTGACCGCGAACACCCGGGGCAAGCCATCCACCGTGGCAACCCGCGTCTGCTCTTCAAACCCGACACCGGCGTTATGCACGATGGCATCGAACGCCCCCATCGCATTGATGCGCCCGGCCAACTCGCGGGTTTCTTCAATGCTGGACAAGTCGGCGTAAAGGGCGGCTTCAGCACCGGGTACTTGCGCCATCGCGTCAGCGGCGCGCCGTTGATTACGGGCATGCAGCACCACACTGTGACCTTCTTCCACCAGTTGCCGGGCGGCCATCTGCCCAAGCCCATCGGACGAGCCGGTAATAAGAATTCGCGCCATGTTGATATCTCCTGAACTGAGGGGTTGGCCCGACAAGCCGGTGAAAGCCCCGGAATGCTTGCGTTGGAGAAATTTTGCAGGCGCAGGCTTATGATTGCGATAGCATGAAATGCATAACCTTTATGCGCCGGAGTCAAGAATGCCAACGTTCAGTTCACAGCTGCTGGAAGGCGTGGATGTCATGGCCGCGATTGTCGACACCCGCAGCTTCGGCGGCGCCGCCGAGGTACTGGACATGTCGCAATCGGGCATCAGCCGAGCGGTCGCGCGCCTGGAGGCGCGGCTGGGCATCCGGGTCTTCGAGCGCACCACGCGCTCGGTAAGGCTGACCGAAGAAGGCCGCCACTTTTACGAACAGGTCATGCCCCTGATCGCCGCGCTGGCAGACGCCACCGGCAGCGCCGCAGGCGACGCGCAAAAAATCAGCGGGCGCTTGCGCGTCAACGTCGACCCACTGTTCGCCCAACACATCCTCGCGCCGCGCCTTGGCCTGTTCATGGACACCCACCCAGACCTTGAGGTGGAACTGCGTTGCCTCGATGAACTCGGCGATCTGGTGGCCGACGGCTTCGACCTGGCCCTGCGGTTCGGCCACCCACACCCTTCATCGCTGGTGGCGCGCAAACTGTTCGATACTCGTGTGCTTACCGTGGCCTCGCCGGCGTACCTGGCGCGCTTCGGCCACCCCGTCCACCCCCGGGACCTAGAAGATGGGCACCATCGCTGCATCATGTTTCGCGAACCCATTACGGGCAGGCCTTTTGCGTGGGAGTTTCATCGCGGCCGCAAAAAACAGGTGGTCAAGCCCAAGGGCGCGCTCACGCTGAACGAGACCGGCACGTTGTTCAGCGCTTGCCTTGCAGGATTGGGTATCGGGCAACTGTTCGAGATGGGAGCCGAGCAATACATCGCAGCCAACGCATTGGTGCCGGTGTTTCCCGAGTGGTCGGACCTGCGGTTTCCGCTGTATGCGTACTACCCGTCACGTCATCATGTGCCGGCGAAAACCCGTGCGTTGCTGGAGTTTGTCGGCAAGCTGGTGTGAAGCCTTCCCTGAAAAGGCCCGGTGAAGGCACCGGGCCAGGCAGGCTCACTGCGGGGTGAACAACTTGACCACACCGGTCATGTTGAGGTCGCCCAGCCCCTGCTCGACGGCCGCGCTGAACACCTTGCGCGACGCTTCGATCGTGGGCGCCGACGCAGCGCCGCCTGCCGCATTCACCACATAACCAAAATCCTTTTCAATCAGTGCCACTGGAAACTGCGGGGCAAAGTTGCCGGCCGCCATGGACGCGACGCTGCGCTGGGCCGCGACGCTGGAAACGGACGTCGCCGCCACCGCATCAAAGGCCTTGGCCAAGTCCACACCCTGATTACCCAGCATGCCGAACAGCTCGGCCAAGGCCGTGACCTGGACGCCCAGCAGCGCATTGGTGGCCAGTTTGACCAGCGTCCCGGCGCCAAGCGGCCCCACGTGATGCAGCGCAGAGCCCATCGCCATCAGCGCTTGGCGGGCCTGCTCGACTGCCGAGCCTTCGCCGCCCACCAGAAACACCAGTTGCGCCGCTTCGGCCTGCGGGCGCGAGCCGGACACCGGCGCGTCGATCAGTTGCAAGCCCAAGCCCTGCAGCGCCTGGCTCAAGGCCACAATCCACGCGTGGGAAACCGTCGACGACTCGATAGCGATGCTTGCTGGCGTCATGCCAGCGGCCGCGCCATGCTCGGGGTTCAGCCATACATCACGGGACGCTGCGTCGTCGCGCACCATGCTCAAGACCATCGACGCCCCGCTGGCCGCCTCTTTTGGCGTGGCCGCGTGCCGTGCGCCCGCGGCCACCAGCTCAGCCACCGCGCCTGCGCTGCGGTTCCACACCGTCACCGCATGCCCCGCCCGCAACAGGTTCAACGCCATGCGCGAGCCCATTGCCCCAAGCCCCAATACTGCGATAGTTGCCATTGCTCACACTCCGATACGCTGATTAATCGTCACACTGAATCATCACAGCCCTGCGCCTTGAGCCCCGCCATCAGGGCCGCCGACGTTTCGCGAATATGCGCCGTCAGAAGCCCGGTGGCCCGGGCCACGTCTTTGTCCAAGGCCGCGTCCAGCAGGGCCTTGTGCTCGCCGCAAAGGTCCCGGTGCGCGGCGGTGAACGCCACCGACATCGCGCGGTAGCGGCTGTTCTGTTCAAACAGCATCGTGCGCATGCGCGACAGCCAGGCATTCGGGCAGGCGCCCACCAGGGCTTCATGAAACGCCCCATGGGCCGCGTTCCAGGCGTCGGCCTCGTAGTGGTCAGCGCTTTCCGGCCCCGGCACCCGCGACAGGCGGTGATAAGCCGCCACCAACGCAGATTCCCAGGCGATATCGGCATTTTCCAGGGAGTGGCGCAGGCAACTGGCATCGATCTCGACACGTGCCTGCGTCAGGTCCGCAAGGTCCGCCAACGAGATAGGCGCAATACGAAAGCCCTTTTGCGGCTCAGCCACCACCAACCCTTCGGCGGTCAAGCGCGACAGCGCTTCGCGCACTGCGCCGCCGCTGGCCTGATAGCGCTCGGCGAGTGCCTTGAGATTCACCCGGCTTGCGGGGCGCAACACACACGACAGCACCTCGGCGCGCAGGCGCTCGTAGGTCGCTTGAGTCAGGCTTTTGGCGGAGTTTTGCGCGGTCATGCCAGCTTACCTTGATAATATTTTTTATTACAAAAAATATATTTTTAAGCAAGGGCCGCCTTTTTGCAAGCGTCACAACCTCCCCCGTATGATGTCGAGCGCCTCACTCACCGAGACTTTTATGACCTGGCAACCTCACATCACCGTCGCAACCATCGTCGAAGACAACGGCCGTTTCCTGATGGTCGAAGAACTCAAAGGCGGTCGCGCCGTGCTCAACCAGCCCGCCGGGCACCTGGACCCCAACGAAACCCTGACCCAAGCCTGCGTGCGCGAAACCCTGGAAGAAACCGGCTGGGACGTCGAAGCCACCGGCATTGTGGGGATCTACCTGTACACCGCCCCCAGCAATGGCGTGACCTATCAGCGGGTGTGCTTTATCGCCAAGGCGCTGAAACACCACCCCGACTACACACTGGACGAAGGCATCGTGCGCGCCCGCTGGCTGACGCGCGACGAATTGATGGACCTGCGCGAGCACTGGCGCAGCGAGTTGATCATCCGCTGCATCGACGACTACCTGGACGGCAAAAACCACAGCCTTGAGTTGATCCGCCCTTCGCTTTAAGGCGCCAACGAGCTCAGGTCTATGCTGACGTGGGCCGCCACGACTTTCCAGCCGCCCTCAAGTCGCGCCCAGGTTTGCATCTGCCGTCCCAGGCGCGAGCTGACACCGTCGCGAAACTCGGTGCTGACCGTAGCGAAGTCTTCGCCAAAGGTGCTGATCACCGTGCGCTCCAACTGTCGGCCCGGGCCCACCGGCTGGCAGTGACGCCGGTAACGGGCAATCGCTGCGGCGCCGTGCAGGTTTTCCGCGACCCCGTAACGCACGGTGTGCGGCGAGTCCCAAAAGTAGGCGTCCAGCGTGGCCAGCTCGTCGGCCACCAGCGCCCGCTCGTAATCGAGGAACGCTGCGCTGACTTGCGCCACGATGTGCGGCAAGTTGATGTCCATCAGTGACCTCCGTGAAACGCCTGTTCCAGTGCCGCCAGTGTGGCGACACGCCCCACAATCCCACCCTGCGCCGTGATCATGGCCAGCGTGGCCTGCTTGAATGCCGGGAAGTAACTGTCGGTGGCGTCTTCGATCAGCAGGCAGCGAAAGCCACGATCGTTGGCCTCGCGCAGGCTGGTCTGCACGCACACCTCTGTCGTCACCCCGGCAAAAATCAGATGCGTGATGCCCTGCGCGGCCAGCCGCTCATGCAGCCCGGTGGCGTAGAACATGCCCTTGCCCGGCTTGTCGATCACCCACTCCCCGGCCACCGGGGCGAGCGAGCCGATGATCTGGTTACCGGGCTCATCGCGCACCAGAATCCTGCCCATGGGCCCCGCATCGCCGATGCGCAGGCCCGGCACACCGTGCTCACGCTTGGCGGGCGGGCAGTCGGCAAGGTCCGCGGCATGGGACTCCCGGGTATGAATGACGCACACCCCCTGCGCGCGGGCCAGTGCCAATAACCGCTGCACCGTAGGCACGATCGCTTGCAAAAGCGTCACGTCGTTTCCCAGCGCCGCGCCAAAACCACCCGGCTCCAGAAAGTCGCGCTGCATGTCAATGATCACCAGCGCCGTATGGCCGGGCTCAAAGCTGAAGGGGCTTGGCTGGCTGTGAACGGCGATCATGCGGGCACCTGCAAGGCCGTGTCGGCACCGGCCATGCAGCGCCCCAGTGCTGCGCGATCGGCCTCGCCCACCAAGGTTTCGTGGACCAGGTGCCCGTCATGAATCACCACGATACGGTCCGCCAGGTCCAGTAACTCGTCCAGGTCCTCGCTGAGCAACAGCACCGCCGCCCCGGCGTTACGCGCATCCAGCAGGCGCTGGTGAATCAGCGCGACCGACGCGAAGTCCAGGCCGAACACCGGGTTGGAAACGATCAATACCGAGACATCGGCCGGCAACTCACGCGCCAGCACCGCACGCTGCACGTTACCGCCGGACAAGGTGCCGATGGGCCGCTGCGGATCCGCCGGGGTGACCTTGAATTGCTCGATCAACCGGCGCGCCTGCTCACCGATGGCCCGTGGGTTGATCCACCCACCCGCACGGCACAACGGCGGCTGGTCAAAATTACGCAAGGCCAGGTTTTGCGCCACGCTCATGCTGGCAATACAGGCATTGCGCAGCGGCTCCTCGGGCAGGCTGTGCACCCGCAGCCGCTGCATTTGCTCGCGCCGCGCCGTGTAGGGCTGGCCGTCGATCTGCACCGTGCCTGCGCTGGCAACCCGCTGCCCCAACAGCGCCTCGGTCAATTCCCGCTGGCCGTTGCCCGAGATCCCGGCAATGCCGACGATCTCCCCCGGCCTCACGGCCAACGACACCCCGCGCACCGCCAGTGTGCCCTTGTCGCCGGGCACCTCCAGCGCCAGCACCTCGAGGCGCGGGGGCTGCTGCGTCACCGGCGGGCGTTCGGTCAGCACCGCCCGGGGCGGCGAGTGGCCCATCATCCAGGTGGCTAGGGCCTGGGGCGAGGTGTCTGCCACCGCGCTGCTACCCACCCAGCGGCCTTTGCGCAACACCGTGACGTGGTCGGCGTAGGTGCTCACTTCACGAAATTTATGGGTGATCATCAGCACCGTCAGCTCGCCACGGTGCGCCATGTCGCGCATCAGGCCCAACACCTCGTCTGCCTCCTGCGGGGTCAGCACCGACGTCGGCTCGTCCAGAATCACCAGGCGGCACTCCAGGTACAGTTGCTTGAGAATTTCCAGCTTCTGTTTTTCCCCGGCCGCCAAGCTGCTCACCGGCCGCTCGATGTCCAGCCGGAACGGCATGCGCGCCATAAACGCACGCAGCTGTTCATATTCCGCTTTCCAGTCGACCCGCCACGGCAGGCTGCCCCGGGCCAGCACCAGGTTTTCCGCCACGCTCAAGCCCGGCGCCACGGTGAAGTGCTGATACACCATGCCCACGCCCAACTCGCGCGCATCCCTCGGGCTTCGGATGGCGCGCTCACGGTCACCGATCAGGATGCTGCCCGATTGCAGCGGGCCGTAGCCGATGATGCCCTTCACCAAGGTGCTCTTGCCCGCGCCGTTTTCGCCCAGCAAGGCGTGCACCGTACCGGCGCGCACTTTGAACGACACGTCGTCCAGGGCGCGAAACGCGCCAAAGGTCTTGGTTGCCCCGATCGTCTCCAGGCTCAGCGCACGCATGTTCAGCCCCCCAGCACGTCGATCAGCGCCGAGGAATGCGCCACCGCGCCAAACACGCCGCCCTGCATCTTCACCATGCTCAGCGCGGCGGCATGATTGGCCGGGTCGGTGGCGCCGCAACAGTCTTCCACCAGCAGGCATTCAAACCCGCGGTCATTGGCTTCGCGCAGGGTCGTGTGCACGCACACGTCGGTGGTAATGCCGGTGAGGATCAGGTTATCGATACCTCGGGTACGCAGGATCAACTCCAGGTCGGTCGCGCAGAACGAGCCTTTGCCGGGTTTGTCGATGATGATTTCACCGGGCTGGGGGGCCAGCGCCTCGATGATTTCCCAGCCGGGCTCGCCACGCACCAGGATGCGCCCGCAAGGCCCGGGGTCACCGATACCAGCGCCGATGCGCTGTGAACGCCAGCGCTTGTTGGGCGGTAGGTCGCTCAGGTCGGGGCGATGGCCCTCGCGGGTGTGGATGATGGTGAAGCCCTGTTGGCGCATGACCGCCAGCAATGCCTGGATGGGCTGGATCGGCGCCTGGGTCAGCGAGAGGTCATAGCCCATACTGTCGACATAGCCCCCGACGCCGCAAAAATCGGTCTGCATGTCGATGACGATCAGCGCGGTGTTGTGCGGGTGCAACTGCCCGTTCCACGGCCATCGGTAGGGGTCGCCAGCTACATAGCGTTCGCTCATGGGGTTAGTCCTTCCAGGTGGTGGGCACGGGCGCGTATGGGCGCGAAGGGGTGGCAAAGCCGCAGGCGGCGCCGTCGGTGTGCAGCACCTCGGTTTCCCACGGCAAGCGGTACTGGCCGGCGGCCAGGTCGTGCATGTAGGTGTAGGGGCAGTCTTGCGCGCCGCCCTTGACCGCCACGTAACCGCGATGGCCGAACTGGTAGATGTTGTTCTCCACGCCCCAGTGCAAACGGGCCTCGCGCACCAGGTCGGGGCGCAACTCACAACTGACGATTTCATCGGCGCGCCCGCCGCCCTGGGTCATGATGGTGCCGTCGAAATCAACGAACATCGCCTCGCCCATGGAGTCGAAGGTGCCGTCGGAGCCGCACATGCACACGCTGGCGGTCTGCATCAGGTTGGTGAAGGCGTTTACCTGGTTGGTGATCGACCACGAATGGCGGATGGGCGCGGTGTACCCGGCGGTACGCAGCAGGATGTCGGCGCCTTTGTACGCACATTCCCGGGCCATCTCCGGAAACTGGCCGTCGTGGCAGATGATCAACGCCAATGTGCTGCCGCGCGGGCCTTTGCACACGGGAATGCCCAGGTCGCCCGGCTCCCAGGGCTCCACCGGCACCCAAGGGTGCAGCTTGCGGTAGTAGAGGCGGATCTGGCCCTCGTCATCGACGATCAAACCGCTGTTGAACGGGTTGCCATGCGGGTTGGCTTCCATGATCGAGAAGCACCCCCAGATGGCGTGCACACGGCAGGCCTCGCGCAATGCCGCGACTTCCGGGCCGTCCAGGTGGCACATGATCTCGGGCGCGGTGCTCATGGAGAGCCCGTGCAGGGCGTACTCGGGAAACACAATCAGGTCCATGCCGGGGTTACTGCGCCGCGCCTTGGCCACCATGCCCACGACTTTTTGCGTTTGCGCCCACAACGCTTCGCGGGTGTGCGGGTCGGGCAGCGCCAACTGCGCCAGACCGATCACCACACCGTTGGGCGACTTGTTCAAACCACCAAGACCACTGGCCATGCCTTATCTCCTCCAACGTTTGAGTCGTTAACGGGTCAAGCTCAATTCACCCGGCGCACCGTTCAGGGTGCGGCCACGCCGACACGTCGCAATCATCACCAGCAGCGTCAAGCCATAGGGCGCCGCCGCGAACAGGTAATAACCGCTGCTGATGCCCACCGCTTGCAGCGCCGGGCCAATCGCCCCCGCAGCACCGAACAGCAAGGAGGCCCACAGGCAGGCCAATGGCCGCCAGCGGGCAAAGATCACCAGCGCCACTGCCATCAAGCCCTGGCCACTGGACAAGCCTTCATTCCAACTGCCGGGGTAATACAGCGACAGATACGCCCCGCCGATACCGGCAAGGGCGCCGCCGATCACGGTGGCCACAATGCGCACGTAGACCGGCCGATAACCCAGTGCCTGCGCGGCCTCGGCGTGGTCGCCCACCAAGCGCACCTGCAGCCCCCAGCGTGTGCTGCGCAGGCCCCAATGCAGCGCGAATGCCAGGGCCACGCCCAGAAAGAACAGCACGTTGATATTCAGTGCCGAGCGCACGCGCTCCACGCTGCTCCAGCCGCCCAGTGCCAGCGAAGGCAGTAGGGGCGCCTGGGGCTGGATAAACGGCTTGCCCAGGAAAAACGCCAGCCCGGAACCCAGCAGGATCAGGGCGATGCCAAACGCGATGTCATTCACCCGGGGCAGCGAGCAGGCAATCCCGTGCAACAGGCCCAGCAACGCGCCCAGCCCGGCGGCGGCCATGACCCCGAGCCAGGCCGACCCACTGAGGCAGGCAACGGCATAACCGGCCATGGCCCCGGCCACCAGAATGCCTTCGAGCCCCAGGTTGATCCGGCCGCTTTTTTCGGTGAGGCACTCGCCCAGGCTGACAAACAAAAACGGTGTGCCAACCCGAATGGAGCCCGCCAGCAGGGCCAGCAGAAACGTGGTGAGATCAGCCATGGTGCAGGCCTCCGGTACGAGCCGTGGCAAGCCGCAGGCGCCAGGCCGCGATGCGCCCGCCCAGCGCCTCCCACAGCAACAGATTGATGAACAACAGGCCTTCAAGGATCAAGGTGGTGGCGTCCGGCAAGCCCAGCCTGCGTTGCAGCAGACTGCCGCTGGCCTCCAGGCCGCCCAGCAACACCGCACACACGATGATCGCCAACGGGTGGTGACGCGCGGCGAACGCCACCAGAATCCCGCTGGTGCCATAGCCCGCAATCAAGGCGGCGTTGGCACTGCCCTGCACGGCCGCCACTTCAAACATCCCGGCCAGGCCCGCCGCCGCGCCGCCGAGCAGGCAACTGAGCAGCACCAGGCGGTCCACCGGCAGTCCCAGCATCTGCGCCGTGCGCAAATTGCCGCCGACCACGTACAGGGCAAACCCTTTGACGCTGTGGCGCACCAGCGCATACGCGAGCAGGCACGCCACCACACCGGCCACCAGCCCCCAATGCACCTCAACGTTCTCGCCAATGTTGCCTATCAGGTAGGCGTCGGCCAGCGGCACGGTCGACGGTTTGTTCAGGCTCGCCGGGTCACGCAACACGCCTTCCACCAGTTGGCGAAACACCGCCAGGGCGATGTACGAAAGCAACAGGCTGCTGATGGTTTCATTGACGCCCCGGTACTGACGCAACCCGCCGCTGAGCCCGATCCAGAGGCCGCCCACCAGCATCGCGCTGCCCGCCATCACACACAGCATCACGCCGGACGGCAGCGGCCCCAGCCATAACGGCACCACCGCTGCCGTCAAGCCGCCCAGTACCAGCGCGCCTTCGCCGCCGATGACAATCAACCCTGCACGCGCCGGCAAGGCCACGCACAATGCGGTGAGCATCAACGGCGCCGCGCGCTGCAAGGTGTTTTCCCAGGCAAACCAGGACCCAAAGGCGCCCTCGCCGACCCAACGCAGTGCCTGCCACGCGGACAGGCCTTGCACCGCCAGAAACAGCATGAACAGCAGGGCCGACGAAAACACCGCCAGCAGGCTCGGCAAGCCAGGCAACAGGGCACCTGCCGTGTGGCATGCACGCTTGAAAACGCTCATGGGCCTTCCTCAGATCTGACCGCGCACACCGTCAACCAGGTAATTCATGCTTTCGAGCGCAATGTCGGTTTGCGCATGGGAGACGCCGTCGGCAATCACCAACGCCCCGGTGTTGTCGTTGAGCGGCCCTTTGAAAATCACGAAGTTGCCCGCCAGCATCTGCGCCTTGACCGCATCAGCCTGCTGCTTGGCCGCCTCGCTGACCGCCGGGCCATAGGCCGAGGTCTTGACGAAGCCGTCCTTGAGCCCGCCGCGCAGGAAATTGATCATGGGTGCGCCGCTCTGGGACGCCGCCACGTGCGCCTTGTAGGGCGTTTCCCAGTTCCACTCGGCGCCGGTGAGGTAGCCCTTGGGGGCCAGCGGCGCCTGGCTTGCGTGATAACCGCAGGTCATGACCCCACGTTTTTCTGCGGTTTCGACGATCACTTTGGGGCCGTCCACATGGCAGGTCAGCACGTCACTGCCCTGGTCGATCAGGCTGTTGGCGGCTTCCGCCTCCTTGACCGGCAACGACCAGTCGCCGGTAAAAATCACCGTGGTCACAATGCTCGGGTCAACCGAACGGGCGCCCAAGGCAAAGGCATTCAGGTTGCGCAACACCTGAGGCACGGGTTTGGCGGCAATAAAGCCCAGCTTTTTCGATCGGCTCATGTGGCCCGCCACCACGCCGTTGAGGTATTGCGCCTCGTCGATGTAGCCAAAAAAGCTGCCGGCGTTGATCGGGTCGTGGTCTTTGCGCCACAGGCCGCCGCAGTGGGCGAAGTGCACATCGGGGTATTTTTTCGCGACCTTGACCACATGCGGGTCGAAATAGCCAAACGAGGTCGGGAAGATCAGCGTGGCGCCGTCCTGACGAATCATGGCTTCCATGGTTTTCTGTACGGCCACGGTTTCGGGCACGTTTTCTTCTTCGATGACTTTGACATTGGGCAACGTCTTGATAATGGCCGCTGCCTGGGCATGTGCCTGGTTGTAGCCGAAATCGTCACGGGCACCGACATAAATGAACCCCACCACCAAGGGGGCATCGGCCGAAAACGCGCGGTTGAACGGCAGCGCTGCCGCCAGGCCGATGACGCCAGCCAATTTGATAAAACTGCGACGGTCAAAATCAGACATCCGGATACCCCTGTTCAATGAATGGTGGGAGCGCCCTGGGTGAGTCCATTCATGTATACAAGGCAACCCTACCAAAGCATCTCTCATGCCAATCGCCTTGAACCCCGGTTTATCGGGGCTTGCAAGCCAGGGGCTGCGCGCAGGTGCGCCGAAGGGGGCCTGTTTTAGCGCGCGCCCCTGGCACCTGCGCCGAAACAGCGCAAGTGCGCCGGTCACTCAGACGTCCTTCTGTTTAGCCTTGAAGGCCGGGGCCTGATAGAATCGCGTCCTTTTTCAAGACACCCGTTGAAACCTATGCGTGATCCAGCCCCTTCTGACACACAAAAGAAGCGCGTCATCGTCGGCATGTCCGGCGGCGTGGATTCTTCCGTTTCCGCCGTCCTGCTGATGGAGCAGGGTTATGAGGTGGAAGGCCTGTTCATGAAGAACTGGGAGGAAGACGATGGAACGGAATATTGCACCGCCATGGACGACCTGGCCGACGCCCAGGCCGTGTGCGACAAGATCGGCATCAAGCTGCACACCGCCAACTTCGCTGCCGAGTACTGGGACAACGTGTTCGAGCACTTCCTGGCCGAATACAAGGCCGGGCGCACGCCGAACCCGGACATCCTGTGTAACCGCGAAATCAAGTTCAAGGCGTTCCTCGACTACGCCCTGATGCTGGGCGCCGACCTGATCGCCACCGGCCACTACGTGCGCCGCCGCGATATCGATGGCCGCACCGAACTGCTCAAGGGCCTGGACCCGAACAAGGACCAGAGCTATTTCCTGCACGCCGTCGGTGGCGAGCAAATCGCCAAGACCCTGTTCCCGGTGGGCGAACTGGAAAAGCCGCAAGTGCGCGCCATCGCCGAAAAACACGGCCTGGCCACGGCCAAGAAAAAGGACTCCACCGGCATCTGCTTTATTGGCGAGCGCCGTTTCAGCGACTTCCTCAAGCAGTACCTGCCCGCGCAACCGGGCGAGATCAAGACCACCGAAGGTGACGTGATCGGCCGCCACCATGGCCTGATGTACCACACCATCGGCCAGCGCCAGGGCCTGGGCATCGGCGGCCTCAAAGACGCCGGTGAAGAGCCGTGGTACGTGCTGGTCAAGGACCTAGAACACAACGAACTGATTGTGGGCCAGGGCAACGAACACCCGTGGCTGTTCTCGGGCGCCCTGCTCGCCTCCGACATTTATTGGGTCAACCCGATCGACTTGAGCGCTCCGCGCCGCCTGACCGCCAAAGTGCGTTATCGCCAGGGCGACCAGGCCTGCACGCTGGAGAAAACCGCCAGCGGCTACCGCGCCACGTTCGACGTACCGCAACGCGCGGTGACGCCGGGGCAATCGGTGGTGTTTTACGACGGTGAAATCTGCCTGGGCGGCGGTGTGATTGAAGTCGCGCAAGCCTGGAGCAGCCCGGCATGAGCCCGATCCAGGAGCAATTGACGGCGCTGGGCGGCGTGTTTCTGGCGGCGGTCCTGGTGGACAAGATCGCCCGGACCGGCCAGGTGACCGAAGCGGGCCTGGCCTGCATGCTGGGCAGCCTGCTGATCCGCGACCCCAAGGACACCCTTGAAGTGTACGGCGGCGATGACCTGGCGCTGCGCGACGGTTATCGCGCCCTGGTCGGCGCACTGGAGCGCGACCCGAGCACCTTGCAGCGCGAACCACTGCGCTACGCCCTGTCGATGCTTGGCCTTGAGCGCCAACTGGCCAAGCGCGACGACTTGCTCGACACCATTGGCAAGCGCCTGCCGCAGATCCAGTCGCAGGTGGAGCACTTCGGCCCGGCCCACGAAAACGTGATCGCGGCCGTCGGCGGCCTGTACCAGGACACCCTGAGCACCTTGCGCCAGCGTATCCAGGTGCATGGCGACATGCGCAACCTGCAGCAACCCAACAACGCGTCCAAGATCCGCGCCTTGCTGCTGGCCGGTATTCGTTCGGCGCGGTTGTGGCGCCAACTGGGCGGCCACCGCTGGCAGTTGGTGGTCAGCCGCCGCAAATTGCTCAAAGAGCTTTACCCGTTGATGCGCAACGAATAAGTCGCAGCAGCACGTCTTTTTCAGTAGTCCACGCGTAATACGCCGGTCAGTTGGCAACGGACCGGCGGATTTTTTTCATGTATGATGCGCGCCCCATTTCGTTGCCCGACTGTCCGAGAACACCCCATGCAGCTTTCTTCGCTCACTGCGGTTTCCCCTGTTGACGGCCGCTACGCCGGCAAAACCCAGGCCCTGCGCCCTATTTTCAGCGAGTACGGCCTGATCCGTGCCCGTGTTCTGGTTGAAGTGCGCTGGCTCCAGCGCCTGGCCGCTCACCCGGGCATTGGTGAAGTCCCGGCGTTTTCCGCCGAGGCCAACGCCGTGCTCAACGCCCTGGCCGACAATTTCGCGCTGGAGCACGCCGAGCGCGTCAAAGAGATCGAACGCACCACCAACCACGACGTCAAAGCCATTGAGTACCTGCTCAAGGAGCAGGCGGCCCAGTTGCCGGAACTGGCCAAGGTCAGCGAGTTCATCCACTTCGCCTGCACCAGCGAGGACATCAACAACCTGTCCCACGCCCTGATGCTGCGTGAAGGCCGTGATGACGTGATGCTGCCGCTGATGCGCCAGACCGCCAACGCCATCCGCGAGCTGGCCATCCGTTTTGCCGACGTGCCGATGCTGTCGCGCACCCACGGCCAACCGGCTTCGCCGACCACGCTGGGCAAAGAACTGGCCAACGTGGTGTACCGCCTTGAGCGTCAGATCGCTCAAGTGGCCGCCGTGCCGCTGCTGGGTAAAATCAACGGCGCCGTGGGCAACTACAACGCCCACCTGTCGGCCTACCCGCAGATCGACTGGGAAGAAAACGCCCGCGCCTTCATCGAAGACGAACTGGGCCTGGGCTTTAACCCCTACACCACGCAGATCGAACCGCACGACTACATCGCCGAGCTGTTCGACGCCATTGCGCGCTTCAACACCATCCTGATCGACTTCGATCGCGATATCTGGGGCTACATCTCCCTGGGCTACTTCAAGCAGCGCACCATTGCCGGTGAAATCGGTTCCTCGACCATGCCACACAAGGTCAACCCGATCGACTTCGAAAACTCCGAAGGCAACCTGGGCATCGCCAACGCACTGTTCCAGCACCTGGCCAGCAAATTGCCGATCTCGCGCTGGCAGCGCGACCTGACCGACTCCACCGTACTGCGCAACCTCGGCGTGGGCTTTGCCCACAGCGTGATCGCGTACGAAGCGAGCCTGAAGGGCATCAGCAAGCTTGAGCTCAACGAGCAGAAAATCGCGGCCGACCTGGACGCCTGCTGGGAAGTCCTGGCCGAGCCGATCCAGACCGTGATGCGCCGTTACAACATCGAAAACCCCTACGAAAAACTGAAGGAATTGACGCGCGGCAAGGGCATCAGCCCAGAAGCGCTGCAAACTTTCATCGATTCGCTGGACATGCCCGCGGCAGCCAAGGCCGAGCTGAAACAGCTCACCCCGGCCAACTACATCGGCAACGCCGTGGCGCAAGCCAAACGCATCTGATACATCGCAGCACCCTTGAGACGCCCGGCAGCGCCGGGCGTTTTCATTCCCGGCTGAAAAACGCTTTTTTTCAATAGGTTACATATGAATCCCGATATTCCACTTCAACTTCTGGGCGGCATCACGGCACGGGAATTCCTGCGCGACTACTGGCAGAAAAAACCGCTGCTGATCCGCCAGGCCATCCCTGACTTCGAAAGCCCGATCGACGCCGACGAACTGGCCGGCCTGGCCCTGGAAGAAGAAGTCGAGTCGCGCATCGTGATCGAACACGGCGAGCGCCCTTGGGAACTGCGCCGCGGCCCGTTCGCCGAAGACGCGTTCAGCACCCTGCCTGCGCGCGAGTGGACCCTGCTGGTGCAGGCCGTCGACCAGTTCGTACCGGAAGTCGCCGAGCTGCTGGAGCAGTTCCGCTTCCTGCCGAGCTGGCGCATCGACGACGTGATGATCAGCTTTGCCGCCCCGGGTGGCAGCGTGGGTCCGCACTTTGATAACTACGACGTGTTCCTGCTGCAAGGCCAAGGCAAGCGCAACTGGAAGATCGGCCAGATGTGCAACGCCGAAAGCCCGCTGCTGCAACACGCAGACCTGCGCATCCTCGCCGAATTCGAAGAGAGCGCCGAATGGGTGCTGGAACCGGGCGACATGCTTTACCTGCCGCCGCGCCTGGCCCACTACGGCATTGCAGAAGATGACTGCATGACCTATTCGGTGGGCTTTCGTGCACCGAGCGCCGCCGAAGTCCTGACCCATTTCACCGACTTTTTGAGCCAGTACCTGTCGGACGAAGAACGTTACACCGACGCCGACGCGCAGCCGGTCAGCGACCCGCATCAAATCCAGACGGACGCCCTGGACCGCCTGAAAAGCCTGCTGGCCGAGCACATGAGCGACGAGCGCATGCTGCTGACCTGGTTCGGCCAGTTCATGACCGAGCCGCGCTACCCAGAGCTGGTGGCGGGCGAAGAGCTGGAAGAACACGACTTTATCGGCAGCCTGGAAGACGGCGCGATACTGGTCCGCAACCCGAGCGCGCGCCTGGCCTGGTCAGAAGTGGACGACGACCTGCTGCTGTTCGCCAGCGGCCAGAGCCGCTACCTGCCGGGCAAACTGCGCGAGCTGTTGAAACTGATCTGCGCGGCCGATGCCCTGCACCTCGAAAACCTTACGCCATGGTTGGCGGACGAAGACGGCCGCGATCTGCTGTGCGAACTGGTCAAGCAAGGAAGCCTGGGGTTTGCCGATGAATAAAATTCACGTAAGTGTCGCGGACTGGCAAAAGGATATCGCCGAGATACGGCGCATTCGTGAAGCGGTATTCATCGCTGAACAATCGGTTCCACCTGAGCTTGAATGGGACGCAGACGACGCGGGCGCGGTGCATTTCCTCGCGTTTGAAGGCGACTTTCCTATCGGAACCGCCCGCTTGCTGCCCAGCGGTGAAATCGGGCGCGTGTCAGTCCTCAAGGACTGGCGCGGGCTCAAAGTGGGCGACAAGCTGATGGAAGCGGTGATTGGCGAGGCCGAAAAACGCGGCCAGGCCAAGCAGTTTCTGAGCGCACAGGTGTATGCCGCGCCGTTTTACGAGCGGCTGGGCTTCAAGATCGTCAGCGAGGAGTTCCTGGAAGTCGGCATTCCCCACGTCGACATGGTGCGCGAGGGCTGATCGCAGCCTTTGCCAGCCTCACACAATGCCCCACTATCATGTCGATAGCGGGGCATTTTGCTATCTTGGCCCCGTCGACTTTTTTCCTTCCGCAGAGATAACGGACATGTCCCTACGCACCCTGCTCACCACCCTGCTCCTGGCAACCAGCTTCCAGGTGTTGGCCGCCACCGAAGTCCTGCCCCTGAACAACCGCACCAGCACCGACCTGCTGCCCGTCGCGCAACACTTCCTCGGCAAGGACGGCACGGTCAGCGCCTATGGCAACCAACTGATCGTCAACGCCGAGCCGGACAAGATCCAGGGCTTGCGCGCCCTGCTCTCACAACTGGACACACCCGCCAAGCGCTTGCTGATCACCGTCGACACCAATGAAAGCAATCAGCAGAGCAGCGGCGACAGCCAGACGCGCATCATCAGCTACGGCACCGAAAGCCGCGACGATGGCATCCAGCAGATCCAGGCCAGCGAGGGCGTGCCGGCGCTGATTCAGGTGGGGCAAAGCGTACCTTTGACCACCACTCAGCAGGACAGCTACGGCCGCCTGCAAAATCAGACGCAATATCGCAACGTCACGCAGGGGTTCTATGTCACCGCCAGCGTCACCGGCGAAACCGTTCACCTGAGCATCAGTACCAATCGTGACCGCATGAGCCAGGAACGTCCCGATGTAGTGAATGTGCAAAGCACCGACACAACGGTCAGCGGGCAACTGGGTGAGTGGATCACCCTCGCGGGCGTCAACGGCCAGACCCAAGCCGACAAACAGGCTGGAACCCGCAGCTACTCTACCCAAGGGCGCGATGACCTGACGGTACGGGTGAAAGTCGACACCCTGAACTAAAGCACCAAAAACTGACTGACAAGTCGTATTAGACCAAAGATGTAGTGACCATAAAAAAGCACTACAAATCATTTGACGCCCCAAAAAAGCATGGGCATGATGGCCTCGCTCCCGCTAATCAGGGGCCCTGGCAAGGGCCTTCGGATCGCGCTCAAGGCCACCCCACCGAGCCGATCCGTGTCTGTACCGCCCACAAGGCGTGCTTGACGAGGTTGCGACTGGAACGAAGTTGTCCCGAGGGACGGAAGCTAACCAGGTAACCCGGCAACACTGACTTGCGCGCTCAAGGCCCACGACGCCCGAAGACCGTTTGCAGCACGCCCTTACCTGCTCGTCTCCCCCTCGAGCCCATCGTTCATCCCGTCGCCGCCTGCGCCGAACCCGACTTGACCGCCTACGCTTCTGGTCAGCGAGCCGCCATACCCACGCCCGAATACGTGGTTGGCAAACGGAATTTTCCACCCAAGACGCGACGAGGTTTATCTCCATGGCACTGACACGCGAACAGCAAATTGCAGCCCTTGAAAAAGACTGGGCTGAAAACCCGCGCTGGAAAGGCGTGACACGCACTTACTCCGCTGCTGACGTCGTCCGCCTGCGTGGCTCGGTTCAACCTGAGCACACTTTTGCAAAAATGGGCGCCGAGAAGCTGTGGAACCTGGTGACTCAGGGTGCCAAGCCGTCCTTTCGTCCCGACAAAGATTTCGTCAACTGCATGGGCGCCCTCACCGGGGGCCAGGCCGTGCAACAGGTAAAAGCCGGTATCCAGGCCATCTACCTGTCCGGCTGGCAAGTGGCGGCGGACAACAACTCCGCCGAGTCCATGTACCCCGACCAGTCGCTGTACCCGGTGGACTCCGTGCCTACCGTGGTCAAGCGCATCAACAACGCGTTCCGCCGGGCCGACCAGATCCAGTGGAAAGCCGGCAAGAACCCGGGCGACAAAGACTACATCGACTACTTCGCCCCGATCGTGGCCGACGCCGAAGCCGGTTTCGGCGGCGTGTTGAACGCCTATGAGCTGATGAAGAGCATGATCGAGGCGGGCGCTGCCGGTGTGCACTTCGAAGACCAATTGGCTTCGGTGAAAAAATGCGGCCACATGGGCGGCAAAGTACTGGTGCCGACCCAGGAAGCCGTCCAAAAGCTGACCGCTGCCCGCCTGGCCGCTGACGTTGCGGGCACGCCGACCATCATCCTGGCCCGCACCGACGCCAACGCAGCCGACCTTTTGACCTCGGACTGCGACCCGTACGACCAACCGTTCGTCACCGGCGAGCGCACCCAGGAAGGCTTCTATAAAGTGCGCGCAGGCCTCGACCAGGCCATCGCCCGCGGCCTGGCCTACGCGCCGTATGCCGACCTGATCTGGTGTGAAACCGCCAAGCCAGACCTGGACGAAGCCCGTCGCTTTGCCGAGGCGATCAAGAAGGAATACCCGGACCAACTGCTGTCCTACAACTGCTCGCCTTCCTTTAACTGGAAGAAGAACCTGGACGACGCGACCATCGCCAAATTCCAGCGCGAGCTGTCGGCCATGGGCTACAAGCACCAGTTCATCACCCTGGCGGGCATCCACAATATGTGGCACAGCATGTTCAACCTGGCGCACGACTACGCCCGCAATGACATGACCGCCTACGTGAAGCTGCAGGAACAGGAGTTCGCCGATGCGGCCAAAGGCTACACCTTTGTGGCGCACCAGCAGGAAGTGGGCACGGGTTACTTCGATGACATGACCACCGTGATCCAGGGCGGCAGCTCGTCCGTGACCGCACTGACCGGCTCCACCGAAGAAGAACAGTTCCACTAAGCACCCAATAACCGGCCATTGCGGGCCCAGGGAAGCACTCACCGCACTGCCGCACGCTTTGACGCCCCGACCTGTTCGGGGCGTTTTTTGCCCGTCAGAAAACGCCCGGTCGACTGCAAAAACATTGATCCAGAGCGGTACTTTCCCGCGCCAACTCGGTTAAAAGATCCCACTCAACAACTTGCGTAAATAGGAGCAAGTAACAACAACTTGCCCTGCTGCACCGCGGCGCTCTGCTTAGATCACCCGCAAACAATAACTATTATCATTTGGAGCATGAAAACTTCGTTACACGCTAAACAAAACATAATTCGCTAAAACCCGGCTAATGCCCGCCGCACAAGGGCTGCAGCCGCTCAGGACGCCAACAAGTGCTTATTCCAGCGAATAATTTCACTCTCGGAATTTTACTTGCCCGGTGTTTAGCCATAAAATCACCGCGATTGATTGCGCTGCGACATATCGTCACTGCATCGTTACTTTTTCAAGCTCAGAGACATTTGCTCTCTGTTAAGGATTCCCAGCATGACCGAAGCGACAGGACTCATGGCCCACAACTGGGGCTTTGCCATTTTCCTTCTCGGTGTTGGCGGCCTCTGCGCCTTCATGCTCGGTGTCTCCAGCCTCCTCGGGTCAAAAGCCTGGGGCCGCAGCAAAAACGAACCGTTCGAGTCCGGCATGCTACCCACAGGTGGCGCCCGCTTGCGGCTCTCTGCCAAATTCTATCTGGTCGCGATGCTCTTCGTGATCTTCGATATCGAAGCCCTTTTTCTCTTTGCCTGGTCTGTGTCCGTCCGCGAAAGCGGCTGGACCGGATTCGTCGAAGCCCTCGTTTTCATAGCAATTCTGTTGGCAGGCCTTGTCTACCTATTTCGAGTGGGCGCCCTTGACTGGGCTCCGGAAGCTCGTCGCAAGCGGCAAGCGAAGCTGAAACAATGAGGCTTTGGCGATGCAATACAATCTCACCAGGATCGACCCGGATGCTCCTAACGAGCAGTACCCCATCGGCCAACGGGAAACCGTTGCCGATCCGTTAGAAGACCAAGTCCACAAAAACATCTTCATGGGCAAGCTGGAAGACGTGCTGAGCGGCGCGGTCAACTGGGGGCGTAAAAACTCCCTGTGGCCGTACAACTTCGGCCTGTCCTGCTGCTACGTGGAAATGACCACTGCCTTCACGGCGCCCCACGACATCGCGCGCTTTGGCGCCGAAGTTATCCGGGCATCACCGCGCCAGGCAGACTTCATGGTCATCGCCGGTACGTGCTTTGTGAAAATGGCCCCCATCATCCAGCGTCTGTACGAGCAAATGCTCGAACCGAAGTGGGTGATTTCCATGGGTTCGTGCGCCAACTCCGGTGGCATGTACGACATCTACTCCGTTGTTCAAGGGGTGGACAAGTTCCTGCCCGTTGACGTCTACGTGCCTGGCTGCCC
The DNA here is from genome assembly GCF_054071325.1 of Pseudomonas sp. SDO5215_S409. Taxonomy (NCBI): domain Bacteria; kingdom Pseudomonadati; phylum Pseudomonadota; class Gammaproteobacteria; order Pseudomonadales; family Pseudomonadaceae; genus Pseudomonas; species Pseudomonas sp. SDO5215_S409. The sequence goes on from NZ_JBSVWN010000002.1 coordinate 74,445, forward strand.
GCCTCGCCCTGAAGCGTTCCTGCAAGGCTTGATGCTGCTGCAAGAATCGATCGGCAAGGAGCGTCGCCCACTTTCCTGGGTTGTCGGAGATCAAGGCGTGTACCGCGCCGAGATGCCGTCACAAAAGGAAACGCGCCGTGAACAGCGTATTCAGGTAACCAACCTGCGCAGCCCCGACGAAGTCTGATCCAGACCGCTTGTTCTATTAGAACGAAAACCTGGCTTCATTCTTTACGTTGACCCAAAGCGATAAAAAGACCATGACTACAGGCAGTGCTCTGTACATCCCGCCTTATAAGGCAGACGACCAGGATGTGGTCGTCGAACTCAATAACCGTTTTGGCCCTGATGCCTTCACCGCACAGGCCACCCGCACCGGCATGCCGGTGCTGTGGGTGTCGCGTGCCAAGCTCGTCGAAGTCCTGACCTTCCTGCGCAACCTGCCCAAGCCGTACGTCATGCTCTATGACCTGCATGGCGTGGACGAGCGTCTGCGCACCAAGCGTCAAGGGCTGCCGAGCGGCGTCGACTTCACCGTGTTCTACCACCTGATGTCGATCGAACGTAACAGTGACGTGATGATCAAGGTCGCGCTGTCCGAAGGCGACCTGAGCGTGCCGTCCGTGACCAGCATCTGGCCTAATGCCAACTGGTACGAGCGTGAAGTCTGGGACATGTTCGGTATCGACTTCCCGGGCCACCCGCATCTGTCGCGCATCATGATGCCGCCGACCTGGGAAGGTCACCCGCTGCGCAAGGACTTCCCTGCCCGCGCCACCGAATTCGACCCGTTCAGCCTGAGCCTGGCCAAACAGCAACTGGAAGAGGAAGCCGCGCGTTTCCGTCCGGAAGACTGGGGCATGAAGCGCTCCGGCGCGAACGAGGACTACATGTTCCTCAACCTGGGCCCTAACCACCCTTCGGCCCACGGTGCCTTCCGTATCATCCTGCAACTGGACGGCGAAGAAATCGTCGACTGCGTGCCGGACATCGGCTACCACCACCGCGGCGCCGAGAAGATGGGCGAGCGCCAGTCCTGGCACAGCTACATCCCCTACACCGACCGTATCGACTACCTCGGCGGCGTGATGAACAACCTGCCGTACGTGCTCTCGGTCGAGAAGCTGGCCGGCATCCAGGTTCCGCAGAAGGTCGACACCATCCGCATCATGATGGCCGAGTTCTTCCGCATCACCAGCCACCTGCTGTTCCTGGGGACGTACATCCAGGACGTGGGCGCCATGACCCCGGTGTTCTTTACCTTCACCGACCGTCAGCGCGCCTACAAGGTCATCGAAGCCATCACCGGTTTCCGCCTGCACCCGGCCTGGTATCGCATCGGCGGCGTCGCCCACGACCTGCCACGCGGCTGGGAAAAGCTGGTCAAGGAATTCGTCGAATGGATGCCCAAGCGTCTGGACGAGTACACCAAGGCCGCCCTGCAAAACAGCATCCTCAAAGGCCGTACCATCGGCGTTGCCGCCTACAACACCAAAGAGGCCCTGGAATGGGGCGTCACCGGTGCAGGCCTGCGCTCGACCGGCTGCGACTTCGACCTGCGCAAAGCCCGCCCTTACTCCGGCTACGAGAACTTCGAGTTCGAAGTCCCGCTGGCGGCGAACGGCGACGCCTACGACCGTTGCATGGTGCGCGTCGAAGAGATGCGCCAGAGCATCAAGATCATCGACCAGTGCATGCGCAACATGCCGGAAGGCCCGTACAAGGCGGATCACCCGCTGACCACGCCGCCGCCTAAAGAGCGCACGCTGCAGCACATCGAAACCTTGATCACCCACTTCCTGCAGGTTTCGTGGGGCCCGGTCATGCCGGCCAACGAATCCTTCCAGATGATTGAAGCGACCAAGGGCATCAACAGTTATTACCTGACGAGCGACGGCGGCACCATGAGCTACCGCACCCGGATTCGCACCCCAAGCTTCCCGCACCTGCAACAGATCCCTTCGGTGATCAAAGGCGAAATGGTCGCGGACTTGATTGCGTACCTGGGGAGTATCGATTTCGTTATGGCCGACGTGGACCGCTAAGCATGAACAGCACGCTTATCCAGACAGACCGCTTCACCTTGAGTGAAGCCGAGCGCTCGGCCATCGAGCACGAGATGCATCACTACGAAGACCCGCGCGCGGCGTCGATCGAAGCCTTGAAGATCGTGCAAAAGGCACGTGGCTGGGTGCCGGATGGCGCCGTGTACGCCATCGGCGAACTGCTCGGCATCCCGGCCAGCGACGTTGAAGGTGTGGCCACGTTCTACAGCCAGATCTTCCGCCAGCCGGTCGGCCGCCACATCATCCGCGTGTGCGACAGCATGGTCTGCTACATCGGTGGCCACGAGTCCGTGGTCAGCGAGATCCAGAACAAGCTCGGCATCGGCCTGGGCCAGACCACCGCAGACGGGCGTTTCACGCTGCTGCCGGTGTGCTGCCTGGGCAACTGCGACAAGGCGCCGGCGTTGATGATCGACGACGACACATTCGGCGACGTCCAGCCTGCGGGCGTCACCCAATTGCTCGAGGGCTACCCATGACCCTGACCTCTTTCGGCCCGGCCAACCGCATCCAGCGGTCGCCCGAGACTCATCCGCTGACCTGGCGCCTGCGCGACGACGCCGAGCCTGTGTGGCTCGACGAGTACCAGGCCAAGAACGGCTACGCGGCAGCGCGCAAAGCCTTTGCCGACATGGCCCAGGACGACATCGTCCAGACCGTGAAAGACGCAGGCCTCAAAGGCCGCGGCGGTGCAGGCTTCCCCACGGGTGTGAAGTGGGGCCTGATGCCAAAGGACGAATCCATCAACATCCGCTACCTGCTGTGCAACGCGGACGAAATGGAGCCCAACACCTGGAAAGACCGCATGCTGATGGAGCAACTGCCCCATCTGTTGATCGAAGGCATGCTGATCAGCGCCCGTGCGCTGAAAACCTACCGGGGCTACATCTTCCTGCGCGGCGAATACACCACCGCCGCCAAGCACCTGAACCGTGCGGTGCAAGAAGCCAAGGCTGCGGGCCTGCTGGGCAAGAACATCCTGGGTTCGGGGTTTGACTTCGAACTGTTCGTGCACACCGGTGCCGGGCGTTATATCTGCGGTGAAGAAACCGCCCTGATCAACTCCCTCGAAGGCCGCCGCGCCAACCCGCGCTCCAAGCCGCCCTTCCCTGCCGCCGTGGGCGTGTGGGGCAAGCCGACTTGCGTGAACAACGTCGAAACCCTGTGCAACGTGCCGGCGATCATCGCCGACGGCGTGGACTGGTACAAATCCCTGGCCCGCGAAGGCAGCGAAGACATGGGCACCAAGCTCATGGGCTTCTCCGGCAAGGTCAAGAACCCTGGCCTGTGGGAGCTGCCCTTCGGCGTGACCGCACGCGAGCTGTTCGAGGACTACGCCGGTGGCATGCGCGACGGCTACACCTTGAAAGCCTGGCAGCCGGGTGGTGCTGGCACCGGGTTCCTGCTGCCCGAGCACCTGGACGCCCAAATGTACGCCGGTGGCATCGGCAAAGTCGGCACCCGCATGGGCACCGGCCTGGCCATGGCGGTGGACAACACCGTCAACATGGTGTCGCTGCTGCGCAACATGGAGCAGTTCTTTGCCCGCGAATCCTGCGGCTTCTGCACCCCATGCCGCGACGGTTTGCCGTGGAGCGTGAAGCTCTTGATGTCCCTGGAAAAAGGCGAAGGCCGCGAGGGTGATATCGAAACCCTGCTGGGTCTGGTCGGTTTCCTGGGCCCGGGCAAGACCTTCTGTGCTCACGCACCGGGCGCCGTAGAGCCATTGGGCAGCGCAATCAAATACTTCCGCTCGGAGTTCGAAGCCGGCATCGCGCCCACCAGCGCCGCCGTCCCGCCTCTGGCAAGGCCGATCGTAGTCGGCGCGTAACGCTTAAAAAAGCGGAGGGGCACCCCCTTCGCTTTGTCATGTGATGGCGCCTTCAAGGCTGTGTTGATGCACATGAATAACAAGATTCCATTAGCCACGCCCGCTGACACCGGGCCAACGAAGAACTTTGAACCATGGCCACTATCCACGTAGACGGCAAAGCGCTCGAAGTCGACGGGGCGGACAACCTGTTACAGGCTTGTCTGTCGCTAGGCCTCGACATCCCGTATTTCTGCTGGCACCCCGCTTTAGGTAGCGTCGGTGCCTGTCGCCAGTGCGCGGTCAAGCAGTACACCGACGAGAACGACACCCGGGGTCGTATCGTCATGTCCTGCATGACGCCTGCCACCGACAACACCTGGATCTCCATCGACGATGAAGAGTCCAAGGCCTTTCGCGCAAGCGTTGTGGAATGGCTGATGACCAACCACCCACACGACTGCCCGGTGTGTGAGGAAGGCGGTCACTGCCACCTGCAAGACATGACCGTGATGACCGGCCACAACGAGCGCCGTTATCGCTTCACCAAACGCACCCACCAGAACCAGGACCTCGGCCCGTTCATTTCCCACGAAATGAACCGCTGCATCGCCTGCTACCGTTGCGTGCGTTTCTACAAGGACTACGCGGGCGGCACCGACCTGGGCGTGTACGGCGCCCACGACAACGTGTACTTCGGTCGCATCGAAGACGGCGTGCTGGAAAGCGAGTTCTCCGGCAACCTCACCGAGGTCTGCCCGACCGGTGTGTTCACCGACAAGACGCACTCCGAGCGCTACAACCGCAAGTGGGACATGCAGTTCGCCCCGAGCATCTGCCATGGCTGCTCCAGCGGTTGCAACATCTCGCCGGGCGAACGTTATGGCGAACTGCGCCGTATCGAAAACCGCTTCAACGGTTCCGTGAACCAGTACTTCCTGTGCGACCGTGGCCGTTTCGGCTATGGCTACGTCAACCGCGAAGACCGCCCACGCCAGCCATTGCTGGCCAACGGCGCCAAGCTGAGCCTGGACGACGCACTGGACAAGGCCGCCGAGCTACTGCGCGGGCGCAACATCGTGGGTATCGGTTCGCCCCGCGCAAGCCTTGAGAGCAACTACGCGTTGCGCGAGCTGGTGGGTGCCGAGCACTTCTACTCGGGTATCGAGGCCGGTGAGCTGGAGCGCATCCGCCTGGTGCTGCAAGTGCTCAACGACAGCCCGCTGCCCGTGCCGAACATGCGCGACATCGAAGACCACGACGCCATCTTCGTGCTTGGTGAAGACCTGACCCAAACCGCTGCCCGCGTAGCCCTGGCCCTGCGCCAGTCGGTCAAGGGCAAGGCCGAAGACATGGCCGAAGCCATGCGCGTTCAGCCTTGGCTCGACGCGGCCGTGAAAAACATCGGCCAGCACGCGCTGAACCCGCTGTTTATCGCAAGCCTGGCAGAAACCAAGCTGGACGACATCGCCGAAGAGTGCGTGCACGCAGCCCCCGACGACCTGGCTCGCATCGGTTTCGCCGTGGCCCACGCCCTGGACGCCAGCGCCCCTGCCGTCGAAGGCCTGGACGCCGAAGCCCTGGAACTGGCCAAGCGCATCGCCGAGGCCCTGCTGGCCGCCAAGCGTCCCTTGATCATTGCCGGGACCTCGCTGGGTTCCAAGGCCCTGATCGAAGCCGCCGCCAACATCGCCAAGGCCCTGAAGCTGCGCGACAAGAACGGTTCAATCAGCCTGGTCGTGCCAGAGGCCAACAGCCTCGGCCTGGCCATGCTCGGTGGTGAATCGGTCGATGCGGCGCTGCAAAGCGTGATCGACGGTAAAGCCGACGCCATCGTGGTACTGGAAAACGACCTGTTCACCCGCACCGACGCCGCCAAGGTGGACGCCGCGCTGAACGCAGCCAAAGTGCTGATCGTGGCCGACCACCAGAAGACCGCCACCAGCGATCGTGCCGACCTGGTCCTGCCCGCTGCCAGCTTCGCTGAAGGCGACGGTACGTTGGTGAGCCAGGAAGGCCGCGCCCAGCGCTTCTTCCAAGTGTTCGATCCCAAGTACATGGACGCCAGCATCCTGGTTCACGAAGGCTGGCGCTGGCTGCATGCCCTGCGCGCAACCTTGCTGAACCAACCGATCGACTGGACCCAACTCGACCACGTCACCTCTGCCGTTGCCTCGAGCACCGCGCAACTGGCGGGCATCGTCGACGCGGCGCCGTCTGCCGCGTTCCGCATCAAGGGCATGAAACTGGCGCGCGAGCCGCTGCGTTACTCCGGTCGTACGGCCATGCGCGCCAACATCAGCGTGCACGAACCGCGTACCCCGCAAGACCCGGACACCGCGTTTGCCTTCTCCATGGAAGGTTACTCGGGCTCCGCCGAGCCGCGCCAACAAGTGCCGTTCGCCTGGTCGCCGGGCTGGAACTCGCCGCAGGCCTGGAACAAGTTCCAGGACGAAGTCGGTGGTCACCTGCGCGCTGGCGACCCAGGCACCCGCCTGATCGAAAGCACCGGTGATGCGCTGAACTGGTTCCCGGCCGCCACCCGGCCGTTCAACCCGGCCCAGGGCACCTGGCAGGTCGTGCCGTTCTTCCACCTGTTCGGCAGCGAAGAGAACTCGTCCAAGGCCGCGCCGGTGCAAGGGCGCATTCCAGAGGCCTACGTGTCCCTGGCCAAGTCCGAAGCCGATCGCCTGGGCGTCAACGACGGTGCCCTGCTCAGCCTGAACGTCGCGGGCCAGACCCTGCGCTTGCCGCTGCGCATCAACGAAGAACTGGGCGCCGGCCTGGTGGCCTTGCCTAAAGGCATCGCTGGCATTCCGCCTGCCATCTTTGGCAAAACCGTTGACGGTCTGCAGGAGGCAGCGCAATGACCTGGTTCACCCCTGAAGTGATCGACGTGATCATTGCGGTCCTCAAGGCGATCGTGGTGCTGCTGGCCGTGGTGGTCGCCGGTGCCCTGCTCTCCTTTGTGGAACGTCGCCTGCTGGGCTGGTGGCAGGACCGTTACGGTCCGAACCGCGTCGGCCCGTTCGGCATGTTCCAGATCGCTGCCGACATGCTCAAAATGTTCTTCAAGGAAGACTGGACACCGCCCTTTGCCGACAAGGTGATCTTCACCCTGGCACCGGTCGTGGCCATGAGCGCCTTGCTGATCGCCTTCGCGATCATCCCGATCACCCCGACCTGGGGCGTGGCGGACCTGAACATCGGCCTGCTGTTCTTCTTTGCCATGGCGGGCCTGTCGGTCTACGCGGTGCTGTTCGCCGGTTGGTCGAGCAACAACAAGTTCGCCCTGCTGGGCAGCTTGCGGGCTTCGGCCCAAACCGTGTCCTACGAAGTGTTCATGGGCCTGGCGCTGATGGGCATCGTGGTGCAGGTTGGCTCGTTCAACATGCGCGACATCGTTGAGTACCAGGCACAGAACTGGTGGTTCATCCTTCCGCAGTTCTTTGGTTTCTGCACCTTCTTCATCGCAGGCGTCGCCGTGACTCACCGTCACCCGTTCGACCAGCCGGAAGCGGAACAGGAACTGGCCGACGGTTACCACATTGAATACGCCGGCATGAAATGGGGCATGTTCTTCGTTGGCGAGTACATCGGCATCATCTTGATCTCGGCCCTGCTGGTCACGCTGTTCTTTGGCGGCTGGCACGGTCCGTTCGGCATCCTGCCGCAGTTGGCTTTCTTCTGGTTCTTCTTGAAGACCGCGTTCTTCATCATGCTGTTCATCCTGCTGCGCGCTTCCATCCCGCGTCCACGGTATGACCAGGTGATGGATTTCAGCTGGAGATTCTGCCTGCCGCTGACCCTGATCAATTTGCTGGTGACTGCTGCCGTGGTGCTGATGCACACGCCAGCGGGCGCGGTTCAGTGAGGATTTGACCCATGTTCAAATATATTGGCGACATCGTTAAGGGTACTGGTACCCAACTGCGAAGCCTGGTGATGGTGTTCGGTCACGGCTTTCGCAAACGCGACACCCTGCAATACCCGGAAGAAGCGGTGTACCTGCCGCCGCGCTATCGCGGCCGCATTGTGCTGACCCGCGACCCCGATGGCGAGGAGCGCTGCGTGGCCTGCAACCTGTGCGCCGTGGCGTGCCCGGTGGGCTGCATCTCCCTGCAGAAAGCTGAAACCGAAGACGGTCGCTGGTACCCGGACTTCTTCCGCATCAACTTCTCGCGTTGCATTTTCTGCGGCCTCTGCGAGGAAGCTTGCCCGACCACCGCGATCCAGCTGACACCGGATTTCGAAATGGCCGAGTTCAAACGTCAGGACCTGGTGTACGAGAAAGAAGATCTGCTGATCTCTGGTCCCGGTAAAAACCCTGATTACAACTTCTATCGTGTTGCAGGTATGGCCGTTGCCGGTAAGCCCAAGGGCGCCGCACAAAACGAAGCCGAGCCGATCAACGTGAAGAGCTTGCTGCCTTAAGGAAGAAAGATGGAATTCGCTTTCTATTTCGCGTCCGGTATTGCAGTGGTGTCCACGCTTCGCGTGATCACCAACACCAATCCTGTGCACGCCCTGCTCTACCTGATCATTTCGTTGATCGCCGTGGCCATGACGTTCTTCAGCCTCGGCGCACCGTTCGCCGGTGTGCTGGAAGTGATCGCCTATGCCGGCGCCATCATGGTGCTGTTCGTGTTTGTGGTGATGATGCTCAACCTGGGGCCGGCTTCGGTCGCCCAGGAACGCGTCTGGCTCAAGCCCGGCATCTGGCTCGGCCCGGTGGTACTGGCCGCCTTGCTGCTGGCTGAACTGCTGTATGTCTTGTTCGCTCACCAGAGCGGCCAGGCCATCGGCCACACCACCGTAGATGCCAAGGCCGTGGGCGTCAGCCTGTTCGGCCCGTACCTGCTGGTGGTCGAACTGGCGTCGATGCTGCTGCTTGCCGCAGCCGTCACCGCCTTCCACTTGGGCCGCAACGAAGCCAAGGAGCAATGACGATGCCTGCTATCCCTTTGGAGCATGGTCTGGCGGTCGCCGGCATCCTGTTCTGCCTTGGCCTGGTCGGCCTGATGGTCCGCCGTAACATTCTGTTCGTGTTGATGAGCCTGGAAATCATGATGAACGCTGCGGCACTGGCATTCATCGTGGCGGGCAGTCGTTGGGCGCAGCCGGATGGACAAGTCATGTTCATCCTGGTGATCAGCCTGGCAGCCGCCGAGGCCAGTATCGGCCTGGCGATCCTGCTGCAACTGTATCGTCGCTTCCACACGCTTGATATCGACGCTGCCAGTGAGATGCGCGGATGAACATGATCTTTCTGACTTTCGTATTTCCCCTGATCGGTTTCCTGCTGCTGTCGTTCTCTCGCGGGCGCTGGTCAGAAAACCTCTCGGCCCTGGTGGGCGTGGGGTCCATTGGCCTGTCGGCGATCGTCGCCGCCTACGTCATCTGGCAATTCAACGTGGCGCCGCCAGAAGGCGGCCACTACACCCTGGTCTTGTGGAAATGGATGGCGGTGGAAGGCTTCAAGCCGGACTTCGCCCTCTACATCGACGGCCTGTCGATCACCATGCTGGGCGTGGTGGTGGGCGTAGGCTTCTTGATCCACCTGTTCGCCTCCTGGTACATGCGCGGTGAAGCGGGCTACTCGCGCTTCTTCTCGTACACCAACCTGTTTATCGCCAGCATGCTGTTTTTGGTACTGGGCGATAACCTGTTGTTCCTGTACTTCGGCTGGGAAGGCGTGGGCCTGTGCTCGTACCTGTTGATCGGTTTCTACTACAGCAACCGCAACAACGGGAACGCCGCACTCAAGGCGTTCATCGTGACCCGGATCGGCGACGTGTTCATGGCCATCGGCCTGTTCATCCTGTTCCAACAAGTGGGCACGCTGAACATCCAGGAACTGCTGGTGCTGGCACCGCAAAAGTTCCAGGTCGGCGACTTCTGGATCACCCTCGCGACCCTGATGCTGCTGGGCGGCGCCGTCGGTAAATCTGCGCAACTGCCGCTGCAAACCTGGCTGGCGGACGCGATGGCTGGTCCTACCCCTGTTTCGGCACTGATCCACGCCGCCACGATGGTAACCGCCGGTGTCTACCTGATCGCACGTACCCACGGCCTGTTCACCCTGGCGCCGGAGATCCTGCACCTGGTTGGCCTGGTGGGTGGCGTGACGCTGGTGCTGGCAGGTTTTGCCGCACTGGTGCAGACCGACATCAAGCGTATCCTCGCCTACTCCACCATGAGCCAGATCGGCTACATGTTCCTGGCCCTGGGCGTGGGTGCCTGGGACGCGGCGATTTTCCACCTGATGACCCACGCCTTCTTCAAGGCCCTGCTGTTCCTTGCCTCCGGTGCGGTGATCGTTGCCTGCCACCACGAGCAGAACATCTTCAAGATGGGCGGCCTGTGGAAGAAACTGCCGTTGGCCTACGCAAGCTTCATCGTCGGCGGTGCCGCCCTGGCCGCCCTGCCGCTGGTGACCGCCGGTTTCTACTCCAAGGACGAAATCCTCTGGGAAGCCTTTGCCAGCGGTAGCCAGGGTCTGCTGTATGCAGGCCTGGTCGGCGCGTTCATGACCTCGCTGTACACCTTCCGCCTGATCTTCATCACCTTCCACGGTGAAGCCAAGACCGAAGCACACGCAGGCCACGGCATTTCCCACTGGCTGCCGTTGTCGGTGCTGATCATTCTGTCGACCTTCGTCGGCGCCCTGATCACGCCGCCACTACACGGTGTACTGCCACAAAGCGTCGGCCATGCCGGCGGCGAAGCCAAGCACAGCCTGGAGATCGCCTCGGGCGCTATCGCCCTGGCCGGTATCCTGCTGGCCGCGCTGCTGTTCCTGGGCAAGCGCCGCTTCGTCAGCGCCATCGCCAACAGCGGCATCGGCCGCTTCCTGTCGGCCTGGTGGTTCGCGGCGTGGGGCTTCGACTGGATCTACGACAAACTGTTCGTCAAGCCTTACCTTGCGATCAGCCATGTACTGCGCAAAGACCCGCTCGACCAGACCATCGGTTTGATCCCGCGTGCAGCCAAAGGCGGTCATAACGCCATGAGCCGCAGCGAGACAGGCCAATTGCGTTGGTACGCAGCCTCCATGGCGGCGGGTGCCGTGCTGGTGATCGGCGCCATTGTTTTGGTAGCGGTCTGACTATGAACGTTGCGAAATTGCACAAGGAAACGAGCCCGTCATGATTCTGCCCTGGCTAATCCTGATCCCCTTTATCGGCGGCCTGCTCTGCTGGCTGGGTGAGCGCTTCGGCGCCACCCTCCCCCGCTGGATCGCGTTGCTGACCATGTCCCTGGAACTCGCACTCGGCCTCTGGCTGTGGGCCCACGGCAACTATTCCTTCGCTCCGGCACCGGGCGTCGATCCCACCTTCGCGCTTGAGTTCAAGCACGTCTGGATCCAGCGCTTTGGCATCAACGTGCACCTGGCCCTCGACGGCCTGTCGCTGTTGATGATCCTGCTGACCGGCCTCTTGGGTATCCTCTCGGTACTCTGCTCCTGGAAAGAGATCCAGCGTCACGTGGGCTTCTTCCACCTGAACCTGATGTGGATCCTGGGCGGCGTCGTCGGCGTGTTCCTGGCGCTGGACCTGTTCATGTTCTTCTTCTTCTGGGAAATGATGCTGGTGCCGATGTACTTCCTCATCGCGCTCTGGGGTCACAGCTCTTCGGACGGCAAGAAAACCCGGATCTACGCAGCGACCAAGTTCTTCATCTTCACCCAGGCGTCCGGCCTGATCATGTTGGTGGCGATCATTGGCCTGGTGCTGGTCAACTTCAACAACACCGGCGTGATTACCTTCAACTACGCCGACCTGTTGAAGACCAAGATGTCGCTCACCACCGAGTACATCCTGATGCTGGGCTTCTTCATCGCCTTTGCCGTGAAGCTGCCGGTCGTACCGTTCCACTCCTGGTTGCCTGACGCTCACGCCCAGGCGCCGACCGCAGGTTCCGTGGACCTGGCCGGTATCCTGCTCAAGACCGCGGCCTATGGCCTGCTGCGTTTCGCCCTGCCGCTGTTCCCGAACGCGTCGGCCGAGTTCGCACCCATCGCCATGACCCTGGGCCTGATCGGGATTTTCTACGGCGCGTTCCTGGCCTTCGCGCAAACCGACATCAAGCGTCTGATCGCCTTCTCGTCCGTTTCCCACATGGGTTTCGTACTGATCGGCATCTACTCCGGCAGCCAGCTGGCGTTGCAAGGCGCAGTGATCCAGATGCTGGCCCACGGTGTTTCGGCCGCCGCGCTGTTTATCCTCAGCGGCCAGTTGTACGAGCGCCTGCACACCCGTGACATGCGTGAAATGGGTGGCGTGTGGTCACGCATCGCGTACCTGCCGGCCATCAGCCTGTTCTTTGCAGCCGCGTCCCTGGGCTTGCCGGGCACCGGTAACTTCGTCGGCGAGTTCCTGATCCTGATCGGCAGCTTCGTCGGGGCTCCGTGGATCACCGCCATCGCCACCTCCGGCCTGGTGTTCGGTTCGGTGTACTCGCTGATCATGATCCACCGTGCGTACTTCGGCCCGGCCAAGTCCGACACCGTCCTGCAAGGGATGGATGCCCGTGAACTGATCATGGTGCTCGGCCTTGCGGTCTTGCTGATCTACATCGGCGTGTACCCACAGCCGTTCCTGGACACCTCCGCCGCCACCATGCATGGCGTGCAGCAGTGGTTCAGCACCGCCTTCACTCAACTCGCTTCGGCCCGGTAAGAGCGCTATGGAATTCACGATCCAACACTTTATCGCGCTTGCGCCGCTGCTGATCACCAGCCTCACCATCGTGGTGGTGATGCTGGCGATCGCCTGGCGCCGCAATCACTCGCAAACGTTCCTGCTGTCCTGCGCCGGTCTGAACCTGGCCTTGCTGTCGATCATCCCGGCCCTCAAGGTCGCGCCACTGGCGGTCACGCCGCTGATGATGGTCGATGACTTCGCGCTGCTGTACATCGCGTTGATCCTGGTGGCCACCCTGGCTTGCGTCACCCTCGCCCATGCCTACCTGGGCGAAGGCGGCACCGGCTACCCGGGCAACCGCGAAGAGCTGTACCTGCTGATCCTGCTGGCGGCGGCCGGCGGTATCGTGCTGGTCAGCGCGCAGCACCTGGCTGGCTTGTTCATCGGCCTGGAACTGCTGTCCATCCCGACCTACGGCCTGGTGGCGTATGCCTTCTTCAACAAACGCTCCCTGGAAGCGGGCATCAAGTACATGGTGCTGTCGGCTGCCGGTTCCGCGTTCCTGTTGTTCGGTATGGCCCTGCTTTACGCAGAAGCGGGCAGCCTGAGCTTCACCGGTATCGGCCACGCTCTGGCGGGCACCGGCCTGCCAGCGCCGATCGCCCAGCTGGGCCTGGCCATGATGTTCATTGGCCTGGCGTTCAAGCTGTCCCTGGTGCCGTTCCATCTGTGGACCCCGGACGTGTACGAAGGCGCCCCGGCGCCGGTGGCCGCGTTCCTGGCCACGGCCTCTAAAGTGGCCGTGTTCGCGGTGATGGTGCGCCTGTTCCAGATCTCCCCGGCGGCCAACACCGGTGTGCTGAGCAGCGTCCTGACCGTGATCGCGATTGCCTCGATCCTGTTCGGTAACCTGGCGGCCCTGACCCAGAACAACCTCAAGCGTCTGCTGGGTTACTCCTCCATCGCTCACTTTGGCTACCTGCTGATCGCCCTGGTGGCGAGCAAAGGCCTGGCCGTGGAAGCCATGGGCGTGTACCTGGTCACCTACGTCATCACAAGCCTGGGTGCATTTGGCGTGATCACGCTGATGTCCTCGCCGTTCAAAGGCCGCGATGCCGACGCCCTGTACGAATACCGTGGCCTGTTCTGGCGCCGTCCGTACCTGACCGCCGTGCTGACCGTGATGATGCTGTCCCTGGCCGGTATCCCGCTGACCGCGGGCTTCATCGGCAAGTTCTACATCATGGCCACCGGCGTTGAAGCCCACGAATGGTGGCTGGTCGGTTCGCTAGTACTGGGCAGCGCCATCGGCGTGTTCTACTACCTGCGCGTGATGGTCACCCTGTACCTGATCGAGCCTAACCTGCGCCGTGTGGACGCCCAACTGCACTGGGAACAGAAAGCAGGCGGCGTGATGCTGCTGGCAATCGCCCTGCTGGCGTTCTTCCTGGGCGTGTACCCACAACCGTTGCTGACCCTGGTGCAGCATGCGGTGATGGCGGGTTGATCGCTTAAGTTTGATGCAAAAAAAAACGGCACCTTCGGGTGCCGTTTTGCATTAATGGAGCCGAACCTTCAACCGCGTTCACGTCCCGCCAGCATGTCCACAAACGCGTCCACCCCCGGCAACCCCTCCCCCACCCAGGCCGACGGGCCCATGTGCGGGCACCCTTCGGTCCAGAACAACGCGCTGCGTGCCAACGTGCGGGGGTCGATCTGCGCAACCAGTGGCGGCGTAGTGTCGCCAGGGCGGTCCGGGTCTGGCAGGTCAAGCCAGCGTGGCGGTGCAGGGCTTGCGGGCAGGTCACCCGGCGCCATCGAGCCCGAGGGCGGCGCCAAGGCCGCCACGGCCGCATCAAACGCCTCCAGGGAAAACCCTTCGTTCAAACTCGACAACGCCAGGCGCTCGACCTGGCCATACCAGGCGGCGTCCTGTTCAACCCGCGCCAACAACGGTGCGTCCTCCCCGGCCACCGCAATGGTCAGCGGAAAGTAGCGGCCCACCCGGTCGACACTGGGGATCATCACCCCTGCCCACCCTTGCTGGTCACACACCCCCGCTGCCAACGCGAAATACCAGATGGGGCTGCACAGGTACACCTTCAGCCACCGCTCGCCCAGACGCTCACGGCTGTGCTGCAAACCACTCTGCAACCACCCGTCCCACGTGTTCAGAAACGCCAGGGGCAAGCGACGGCTGACAAAGTCGCCGTGGCTGATCACCTTGCCGAAAAAACCACTCAGAGGCTGATCCATAGCGGCCCTCCTCACAGACTGGTGGGGCAGCGGAACGACTCGATACTGTCGCGGCGAAACGGGTTGATCACACTGCTGGCGCGCAATTGGTACACCACACGGTGGCCCTCCACGGTAAACGTCAGTTGCAGCTGTTCGCCCTGAGGGCTCACCACCGCCTTGTCCATCATGCGCAGCCAGCCCCAGGGGCCGTCGCTGCGCAGTGGGCTGACCAGGGCCGGGGTAGCGTCCAGGCGCACCAGGCCACCGGACTTGCCGCTGGGCAATGAGATGCTGGTGAAGTCGGCCACGCTGCCGGCGTCGTACACCACCGGCTGGCCGTCGATGTCCAGTGTGACCTTGCTCAGGGCCGGATCGGCGCTCACCGTCTTCAAGTCAAAGCGCAGCGACGGTTGACGTGCACCGGCCACAAAAAACATATCCCGCAGCTTGGCGCCGCGCTGGAACTGGTTGATCACGTCCTGGGAAATGTTCAACGGCGCCGCCGCCGTGGAGCGCAGGCGCCATTGGGCACCGCTGGTGTCGACATACGGTGCGAGGTTTTTGCTGAAGAAGTCGTCCATCAGCCCACCCGGGCCGAAAAACTTGCCAAAGTCATCAGCGGTGGCATCCCGGCTGGCGCTGCGCACCAGCGGGTAACGGTCCTCGATGGCGGCCCGGCAGAACGGCGCCGCCGTGGCTTGCCACAGGGCGTTCAGGCGGGCCTTTTCATTGCCCAGGGTCAGCGCCGCACCGCCCGATTGCACGTCGCGCAGCACCGTCGACAACGGCGCAGGCTGGGTGTCGCCGTCACGCTTCAAACGCTCCAGCACCTCACCCGACGGCGCAGGCGCGGCGCTACGACGGGCAGCATCGGCGCTGTCGAAGTATTGGCCCGCATCCTTGAGCGACGTCAGCACATCGTCCACCGGCTGCGGCCCGGTGCCGCTCCCCACCAGCCGGTGCAACGCGGCGAAGTGCTGGTCCACCGGGTTGGCCGAGGCATCCGGCGCAGGCGCCGGGTTGTCATTACCCAGCGCGGCCTGCAGCTTTTGCGTGGCCTGCGCGAGTTTTTCGCGCACGCGCTGGTCGGTGCTTTTGACCGGGGCGGCGGTCAACGCGCCTTCCAGGGTGGTTTCCCGCGACACGGCTTGCAGTAACGCGCGCAGTGGTGAATCGGCGGCGGCCAGTTGGCCGGTGACCTGGGACGCCTGGCCCAGACTGGTCAACGACACGACGTGCACATCGGCCAAAAACGTATCCCACTGGCGGATGTAATCGGCGTAGTACAAGTCGAGCACGGCCGCCTGCATCGCGGCGCTGCCGCCCGCGACCTGCTCCGACTCCTGGCGGTCGAGCACCCAGCTGTCCTTGGCCATGTCGGCCACGGCTTGCGGGGTCTTGTCGTTCAGCTCGCGGTAGCCGATCACCCGGTACAGGCCGCTCACGCCACGGGTCAACGGCTCGCCGCTGGCACGGGTAAACACCGCGGACACGTCACGCCCTACGGCGGCGTTGACGCTAAGCTCCGGCAAATGCGCCTGGCCTACCTGGCGCTTGACCCGCTCATAAATACGCTGGGACAGCGGCATGCCCGCCAGGGCCAGGCGCACCTTGGCAATCAGGGCCTTGTCCAGTTGCACAGGCTCGGCCTCGTCGTCCGCTTCCAACAGCGCCGCCACATGCGCCGACAGCTGCTGCAACTGTTGCGGGCTGGCCTGGGTCAGCTCGCGGCGCCAGTCCACGTCCACCCACGCCTGCACCGACGGCGCATCGAAGTACTGCCGCTCACCCAGCATCAGGTACACCCGCAGGGTTTCGTAGAGAAACTCCTGGTTGCTGGCATCGCCCCGGCGCAGGGCGTTTTCCATGTTGTCCACGATGTGCGGCAACAAGGTACTGCGCAGCAGGCGACGGTACGCCGTCATGGCCCCCGCCCCCAGTTTGTTGCCCTGGTACAGGCCCATGCGGCTGAGCAACGGCACGCTGACCTCTGCGTCGTCATACCCGCCGGGCAATGCCCGCGCGGCATTGAGCAGCGGCAGCGTCACCAGCACGTCGCCCTCGGCGGGCAGCTCCTTGGCCAATTGCGCGACATTGGTGGCGGCGGTGGCCGCATCGGCGATCAGTTGCAGGTTGCGTGTGTAGCTGATGGTCATGCCCAGCAACAGCAATACAAACACCGCCGCGGCAACAATCCGCCCGGCCCGCGCGCGCAAGCGGCGGCGGCGCTCTTCCTGATGGTTGACGCCCGCCAGGCCCGCTTCCTTGAAGATCACCTCACGCAGCAAGCGCGTGATGAAGTAACTGCGACCGCTGGCGACGTTGGGCGCCAGCACTTTGCGGCCCAGGCCAAAGGAAGACGCCAGCGACGCCAGCACCCGGTCAATCGGGTTGCCTTCCTGGGTGCCGCTGGTGAAATACACCCCGCGCAGCAACGCCGGTTCCTGGTAGCGATTGGTTTCGAACACGCTGTTAAGAAAGCGCGTGAGGCCATCGCCCAGGCTGGCGAACTGTTGCGGGAAACTGTAGAGCAATGCCCTGCGTGACAGGTCACGCTCTTGCTGCACCCGCTCCAGCACCTTGCCTTGCAGCTGGCGCTCCAGCGCGTCGAACTCGGCGGGAAACGACGCCAGGCTGGTGTCGGCCTGCGGGTCTTGCGTGAGCGGGAAGGTCACGCCCCACACCTGCGCCCGCTCATCGCGGCCAAACGTCTCGAAAAACTCCGAGAAACCCGCCAGCAAGTCGCACTTGGTGATGACCACGTACACCGGGAACCGCAAGCCCAGGCGCTCGTACAACTCGTTGATCCGTGCGCGGATCGCCAAGGCCTGCGCCTGGCGCTGGGCTTCGGTTTGTTGCAACAGGTCACTGACACTCAACGCCACGATCACGCCGTTGACCGGGCGCTGGCGCCGGTGTTTTTTCAGCAGATCGAGGAAACCGCCCCAGGCTGCCTTGTCCACTTCGGTGTAGCTGTCTTGGGTGGTGTAGCGCCCGGCGGTGTCGAGCAGCACCGCTTCATCGGTGAACCACCAATCGCAATGGCGGGTGCCGCCCACGCCGCCGATCGCGCCCGAGCCCATGGCATCGCGCAGCGGAAATTGCAGGCCCGAATGCGTCAGTGCGGTGGTCTTGCCGCTGCCGGGCGCCCCCACAAACATGTACCACGGCAGCTGATACAGGTACTGGCCGCTCATCTTCCAGCCTGGGTTGGCCTTGCGCAGCACGGCCATCGCCGACCGCATGCGCTCGCCCAGTTCAGCCACTTCGGCCTGGGACTCGCGCACCCCGGGCGCCACCGCCGGGGCCTCGGCCACACCGGCCATCAGGCTGCGGTTGGCACGCCAGGCGCGCCACACACGCCAGGCAAAATACGCCGCCCAGATCAGCACGAACAGCGCGATCAAGCCCCAGCGCCGGGCCTCGGGCGCCAGCGGCTCATCACCGTTGAACGCCAGCAACGGGCCTTCGTACCACACCAGCAACGACAGCAGCGCCACGCCGATCAGCGACAACAACCACGGTTTGAGCAGCCACAGGATAAAGCGCTCGACCGGGGACCATAACAGCGAGAAAAAAGTAGACAGGTTCATGGCTCTATTGCGCCTGGGAAGGGATCAACACGGTGATATCAACGCGACGGTTACGCGCGCGATTCGCCGCTGAATCGTTGGGGACCAGGGGTTCGGTTTCGCCACGGCCTTCGCTGCGATAACGCTCGTCCGGCCCCGCACGCTGGGCCAGCAAACGCGCCACGGTCTTGGCCCGGGCCTGGGACAAATCGAAGTTGGAGCCCAGCCGCGAGGTCGCCGACGGGCGCACGTTGTCGGTGTGCCCAACCACCACCACATTGCCCGGCACCGTGGACAGCGCATCACCGGTACGCGCAAGCAAGCCATCGAAACTGCTCGACACTTCGGCGCTGCCGGAGGCGAACACACCGTCGCCACGCAGGGTGATCACCGAGCGGTCGGCGCTGTCCTTGACCGTCACCAGGCCCTGGGCGACTTCCGGCGCGAGGAACCCCGACAACCGCACCGGCGCAGGTTCCACCGACACCGGCGTCTTGAGCGGCGACGCCACGCGAATCGCTCCCAGTTGGGCAAACACCGGGTCGGAGGCGCGGTTGAGCAGCCAGCTGTAGGTCAACTGCACGCTCAACAGCAGCACCGCCGCCACCGACGCCAGCACCCACAACGGCACCCGACGCAGCATCGAGGCCTGCGGCGCCTGCGCACCGCGCCAACGGGGCGACAGGTCCAGGTCACGGGTGCCGCGTTGCTGGTTGATCAGTTGCAACAGGCGCTCACGCAGCAGGCCGAGTTGATCCAGGCCCCGGTCCAGCACCCGATAACGCCCTTCCAGGCCCAGCGCCATGCACAGGTACATCAGCTCGAGCACGTCGATGTGGGTGCGCGGGTCTTGGCTGAGGCGTTGCAGGATCAGGAAGAATTTTTCGCCGCCCCAGGCTTCGTTGTGAAAGGTCACCAACAGGCTGCGGCTGCCCCACACCCCGGCGCCCCACGGCGTGCTGGCGATGGTTTCGTCCACCAGCGTGCACAGCGCGTAGCGCGCCGCCGCCACGGTTTCCACGTTGACTTGGCTGGCCCGAGCCTGCGCCTCGAACGCCTGCACGGCCAGGATCAGGCGCTGGCGCAGGCTTTCCATGTCGGGCATCACCGCCGTGGTGCGCAGGGGCACCACCAGGTCCAGCAAGGGGTTGGCCGCGTGCACCAGCGGGTTCAGGCCCTGGCCCTTGAGCAGCAACGCGGCGCCTGGGGTTTCTGGCGCCGGGGTCACCGGCGGGGTCACTCGCCGCCCGCCCGGGGTGGGCACCAGCAAGGTGCGGTCCGGGTCCTGGGCGCCATCGAAAATATCGTTCACGTGAGTCACCTAACCCTTAGAGCCGAATGGCCCAGAACTGCAGTTCCAGCCCCGGGAAAACACCGGCGATGTGCATGGCAAAGCCCGCCGAGTTGCTCAGTTGCTGCCAGTAATCGCTGCCGCGATCGAGCTCGAAATAGGTAAACCCTGCGTGGAACGGCAACTGCCGTGGCGCCACCGGCAACGGGCGCAGGCCAATGCCCGGCAGTTGCAGGTTGACCAGGTCGCGGATCTTTTCCACGGAGCCGATCTTGACCTGCGGCGGGAAGCCGTTGCGCACGGTTTCGGCGGACACCTGGGCCTGCACCGCCAGGATAAAGGTGGCCGAGCGCAGCAAATCCTGGTCGGGCAACACCGCCACACGGATGCCGTACTGGCGCTCTTCCAGCGGGATGGCAATGGCGCGGGCGTCCATCACCGTAGACAGCGAACGGCGCAGGTCGAGCATCACCGGCGCGAACGTTGGCGCCAGCGCGTCATGGCGGTACACCGGGTAGGCCGAGGCCCGTTTGTCGGGCTGGGTGAAGGTGGCCAGTTCACCGGCCAGGGCGACGAGGTCACGGTACAACAGCTCCGGGTGCAGCCCGGTCATGGCCGCCAAGTGACGCACCAACGGCTGGCTGCGGTTGAGCACTTGCAGCAGCAAAAAGTCGGCGATTTCGGCGGCGCCGCCGCCATCAGGACGGTTCAGGCGCGCGGCCAGGGCTTCGCCGCGCTGCTGCAACAGGCCCAGCAGTTCATCGACAAACGCCCCCAGGCGTTCGGCGGCGCGCACGTCCAGGCATGGCGGGCAGTAATCGCGGTCGAGCACCACGCTTTTGTCGGCGCGTTTTTCGACCACATGGGCAATCCCTAAGGTGGTGTGGGTGTCGGTCACATCGCCTTCAAACGCCAGGCGCAGGCGCAATTTGCCCACGCTCATCAGCGCGCTGCTGTCCAGGCCGTTGCTGTCCCAGGCTTCGTATTCGCTGCTGCGGTGGCGGGCGAAGTTTTCAAAGCTTGGGCGGTCGTCCACTTCGGCCACGCCCGGGCGCAGGCTGGGCAGGGCCAGCACCACTTTAAGGTCACGGGCGTCGGCGGGGATCTCCAGCGGCAGCGGCATTTCATCGTCGAACGGCAAGCCCACCGGGGTGCCGTCGGGCAACACGCCGCTGTAGGACAGCAATGACAACTTGCCCATGGCCAGTTGCTGCGGGTCGATCTCCAGCCGCGAAAAACCGTAGCCGTAAGCACGCAAGCCGGCCACCCGGGCCTCTAGCTGGGTTTGCAGAAAACGGTCGTGCTGCTGCAGGTGCTGGGGTTGCAGCAGCATGCCTTCGGACCAGACTACTTTGTTATTCCAGGACATGAATTCTTCTCAAAAAAGGGCGCGGGGATCAGGAACGCAGGCGTGCGACCTGCTCCTCATAGGCCTTGGAAAACAGCTCGCCAAACAAGCGCTGCAAATCTTCGTCGGCATCGCGGGCCAAGTCGTCGTAACGTTCCACCAAGCGGTCCCACAAACGCGCTTTGCGACGGGCCGGCATCCATTTGTCCATGGCACCCCGGGTGCTCGGGCGCTGCTCGACACGGGCCGGGTCAAAGCGCTGCACCACGGCGCCCAGCGCGGCTTTCATGCCCGCAATCACTGCCAGCTCATGGGCCTTGAGGTCGTCGAACGCTGCGCCCATGGCCTTGACCGGGCGCATGTACGCCGGGGAGTCGGCGCTGAGCATTTGCGTGAGGGCGCTGTGGGGGTCGGGGAAAAACTTCAGCGGGTTGTTGGAGTGCGCGCCGATCATGGTCATGTCGATGTGGCTTTCACGTTTGGTCAGCGCACGGGCCATGAGCACATCCATGGTGCCGCCGGTGGCGGCGCGCAGCATTTCGCCCACCAGCTGGGCCAGCTCGGCGGGGGTGCGGGTGGTGTGCAGGTTTTCCAGCCCTAGCCCTTTGAGCAGCGCACCGAGTACCAGGTCATCACCGTTACCGCCCGGCTCGGGCACGGTCTGAGCGGGTGCGGGCGAACTCACGACGGGCGCATGGGCAACGGGCACGGCCTGAACCACAGGCTCCTCGTAAACGGGTGCCGCAGGCAGGTCCACCGCCACCGGCAAAAGGGCGGCAGTCGGGAGGGTCGCCAGGCCCATCAGCGGGTCGTAGTCATGGGGGATCACCAACGGCTCTGCCTGTTGCTTGGGCAGGCTGAACGCTTGCATCTGCGGCGCCACGTGATCGCTTTCGGTGCCACGAAACGCAGGCGTCAGCGCCGGGTTCAGGCCCAGCGGATCGGCCAGCGGCAGCGCGCCGTCAAACAGCGAGCCGCCCTCCAGAATGCGCGCACCGGCCAGGTCATCGTGCAGCAGCACCACCTCGGGTTCACGCACCACCGGCGCCGGGACTTCCAGTGGTGGCAACGGCGCGGCCACCGGGGCCGGTGGCGGCACGAACAGCGGCGGCAAAATCCGCGTGGCCTGGGCATCGTCTTCCACCGGCGCCACAGGCTGTTCCAGTTGCACCTGCAAGCCATAGTCGCCGATCACCAGGCGATCGCCCTCCTCCAGCAGACGCTCGCGGCCGTTGCCCAGCGGGCGCTCGTTGATCAGGCTGGGGTTGCTGCCGGTGTCGATGAGGTAGAACTGGCCGTCGCGCAGTTCGATGCGTGCGTGCACCCGCGAGATGTATTTGCCCGGGTCGTCCAAGGTCAGCTCGTTGTCGGGGCTGCGACCGATCGAGCCGCCCGCTTCGGTGAAACGACAAATGACGTCACCCGGCATTGGCTGGTCGCGGTAGCTTTTAACCAGGAGGATCAAGTTCATAGCAGGCTCCAGAAATAATTATTTGCCATCGTCGGCTTCCTTCGGTGGCAGCGGCACACCGGCAGGCCCGGTGGCGGCAGACAAGGCCAACGCAGTGGCCGCGCTCCCGGCCTGGGGCAAGGGGATGGGAAT
This sequence comes from Pseudomonas sp. SDO5215_S409, assembly GCF_054071325.1. Lineage (NCBI taxonomy): Bacteria > Pseudomonadati > Pseudomonadota > Gammaproteobacteria > Pseudomonadales > Pseudomonadaceae > Pseudomonas > Pseudomonas sp. SDO5215_S409. Next base: position 97,018 of record NZ_JBSVWN010000002.1, read on the forward strand.
GGTCGAGGCCAGGATCATGGCCGGGGTGATGGTCAAAAACGTGGTGCCGACCTTCATGGTGATGGTCGCCGTGGCCTCGATCACCACGTTCATGCCGCCCTTGATGTGCACGTCCATGCCGGCGGTGATGCCGGTCTTGAGCTTGCCGTCGATGATCATCTCGGTGCCGGCGCTCATGGACACGGCGCCCGTGGCCTTTTCATTGCGATTGCCGCCCACGGAGGAGTGACGGTTACCGCCGATTTTTTCGCGCAGTTCGTTATCGACCTTGGAGTGGCGGTCGCCGCCGACCCAGTCCAGCGAGTCCTTGAGCACGCGCTGGTCGAGGTTTTTCTGGGCATGCAGGAACACCTGCTCCGAGCCTTTCTTGTCTTCGAACCGCAGCTCGTTATAGCCCCCGCCGCCCTTGGACGAGTTGCTCTTGAGGGTCGAGCGGGTGGCGTTTTCCGGCAGCGAATACGGCGGCATGGTGTCGGCGTTGTAGACGCTGCCGGTCACCAGTGGCTGGTCGGGATCGCCTTCCAGGAAGCTCACGATCACTTCCTGGCCGATGCGCGGGGTAAACAGGTTGCCCCAGCGTTTACCGGCCCACCCCTGCCCCACGCGAATCCAGCACGAACTGTTTTCGTCGTTCTTGCCTTCGCGGTCCCAATGGAACTGCACCTTGATGCGCCCGTACTTGTCGGTCCAGATCTCCTCGCCGGCCTTGCCCACCACCATGGCGGTCTGCGGGCCATGCATCAGCGGCTTGGGGGTGGTGCACGGTGCACGGAACTGCTGCTGACGGGACAGGGCGACGAATTCACAGGTGAGGACCGGCGCAGGGTTGGCCGGGGGGGTCGGTTCGTAGGTGTCAGAGGACAGGCTGTAGCGTGCCTCCAGCAACAGGAACTGCGCGTTCTGTTCGCTGCGCGGGTGTTCGGTCAGGCTCATCAACGCCCCCGGGAACAGGCCGCGCGCACGGGTGGCGGCGGTCACGCGCTGGGTGCCGGTGTGCTGCGATTCAATCAAGGTGCGTGCGTAGGTTTCGCCCTGTTTGCGCTCGGTGTAGCGGCCCGGATAGTCGTAGCGCTCATGCCGCGATTGCGGGTAATTGCCCGCCAGGTTGGACTTGGCCAGCAGGTTGGCCGAGGGCTTTTCAAAGTCGAAATCCTGCAACACCTGCCCGCCCGGCTCCACTTCACCGCTCATGCGCCAGTCGTAGATCACTTCGCTTTCGCGCATGGTGTGGTCTTCGGACGGCAGGTAGCGCACCTGCGCATAACCGGGCGCTGGCGAGTGCGCGCCATACGAGTCGGCCAGCACCAGGGTGTGGCGCCCGGCCGCGCTCTTGAAGAAGTAGTAAATGCCCTCTTGCTCCATCAGGCGGCTGACGAAGTTGAAGTCGCTTTCGCGGTACTGCACGCAATAGGTCAACGGCTTGTAGCTGGCACTGAGGCCGGAGGTGTCGACATCGGCGATGCTGTAGGGCGCGAACACCTGCTTGAGGATGTCCGGCACGCTCAGTTCCTGGAAAATCCGGCAGTCGCTGGCCAGTGTCAGGAACCACAGCCACGGGCGCAGCACCGCCTTGTAGGTGGCGAAACGGCCCTGGCGCCCGGTGAAGGAAAAGTGACTGACGTGCCCGCTGAAATAACGGCTGCCGCCTTTGGGCAGGTCGACCGCCACGGTCATTTGCGTGGCCAGCAGGTCGTCAATGTTCAGGTCGGCGCGCTCGCTGTAGAGCTCTACCTGGTACTCGCTGAGCCGGGACATGCCCTCGAAGGCCTGCATGCGCCGGAACAGCAGCACATCGGCGCCGAGTACGCTGGTGACTTGAATCTCGCGATGGAGTTGCGTGGTTGCCATGTTGTTCTACCTGCAAGGCTTTGAAAGCGGCACCGTGTTTGCCGCCTGACCGGCCAGCCTTATGAAAAGCTGCCCGAGGGTGGAAACGGTCCGCCAACGGAGCGGTAGAACGCCATGACCTGTTCGCTGTAAGTCTTGCCCGACAGGCAGCCAGCGAAGGTTTCTGCGACAAACTCCAAGGCGTTGTTGGTGGCGTAAAGGCTCACGTCACAGCCCTTGCTGACCACCCCGGAAACCGTCGCCGTGTCCTGACGCCCCAGCTTGAGGTCCCAGAACAACGGGCCTGCCGAAATCTCGTGGAGCACGTGACCGATTTCGTGGATCACCACGGTGGCGGCATGGTTGTGCATGCGGGGGTTGCCGAACCAGCGTTGGGTGCCGTCATAGACCTGGTCGGCAAGGCCGCGTGGCCCGTCTTTGCCCAGACCGCCCGGCACACCGTTCTGCAACGTCAGCGGGTTGTGTACGCCGGTCTTGGGGCCCATGAAGATGGTGTATTGGCTGCCGCCGGTGGCGTTGCCCATGTAGGCCACGCACGGCACACCTTCGGCGTCGGTGAACTGGAACTCTATCGACGGCAGGGTGAACCCCTTGGCGGCCAGCAAGGCCAGGGCCATGTCCACCGCCTTGAGCTTCAACGCCGACTTGTCGTCGCCCGCCTCGGTACAGATCGACATCATCGCGCCGCCGGGGCCGGGATACGCCTTATGCACGAACGACATGAGGCCGGTCTTGCCCCGGTTGCGGCGCACCTCCAGCGCTTCCCGTTGCCGGGCACTCTTGATCTCTTCGGCGGTCGCCATCGCTACCCTCCTGACTGAATGCTGTTCACTCAGAAAGAACAGTCAGCGAACGCGATTTATTCCGCGCCGACGCGTTTTTATCTGCACCCCGCGCCCACCACTCAGGCAGGGCGGATCACGCCCAAGCACCCCTTCGACAATCGAGGCCCGCGGCGTCAGGAGCCCAGTTGCACCAGATGATGCTCATGCATCAGGTGCGGCACCCTCACCCCCGTGCCAGACAGATAGTTGACGTAATGCTTGTAGAGCAACCCGAAGAACGCCTGCTTGCCGATGGAAGGCACGCGGTATTCGCCCGAGTTGGGGTCGAAAAACGTCATCGTGCTGCCGTTGTCGTAGAGCGCGCACACGTGAGCGGGCCCGCCACCTTCAAAGGTAAAGAGCCACACGTAATAACCCGGCCCGGTGGCATTGATGTGCTGCGCCAACGCCGACAAGCCGCCATAGCCCTCGGCCGTCGTCGACGAGCGGTCCAACACCCCACACAGGTTCGGCAAGTTACGGTTGATACGGCCGACTTGCGTGGCCGCGCCCGTGGTGTTGAACGCGCTGCAATAACTCTCGATCCGGCACCAGGTGTCATCCTGGCCCAGGAATGCGCAGCGCTTGGTGGCGGACTCGGCTGGCTGCTGGGTGTGCCGGTTCAGCCAACAGAACGTCACGCCCACGCACGCGCCGCCAGACAGGCTGGGCATGCTCGCCAGGTACGGGTTCTTGGACAGCTGCGCACGCTGCTTGAACTTCGCAACGCGAAACATCTTCATCGCAATCGGGGTTTTCCACGCTACATAAGGCATCGGATTTAACCTTGCTCGAACACATAAACAAATTCGCCATCCTCGACACTCACCTGCACCTGCGTCGCCGGGTGACCGGCCAACAGGCGGTTGAGGAATTCGGTGCTGATGGCCGGCAACATGGAGTTGGTCAGGATCGCGTCGATCATCCGCCCGCCGCTTTCCAGTTCCGTGCAACGGCTGGCGATCAACTGCACCACCTCTTCGGTAAAGGTGAACGGGATCTTGTGGCCCTCGGCGATGCGCTTCTCGATGCGCCCCAGTTGCAGGCGGATGATGCTGCCCAGCATGGTGTCGCTCAGCGGGTAATACGGGATCACCACCAGGCGGCCCAGCAGCGCGGGCGGGAACACCTCCAACAGCGGCTGGCGCAGGGCCTTGGCGATGTCTTCCGGCGCCGGGGTGGTCTGCGGGTCGCGGCACAGGTGGCTGATCAGCGCAGTCCCGGCGTTGGTGGTGAGCAGGATCAAGGTGTTCTTGAAATCGATGATCCGGCCTTCACCGTCTTCCATCCAGCCCTTGTCGAACACCTGGAAAAACAGCTCGTGCACGTCCGGATGCGCCTTCTCCACCTCGTCCAGCAGCACCACGCTGTAGGGCTTGCGCCGCACCGCTTCGGTCAGCACGCCGCCTTCGCCATAGCCCACGTAGCCGGGCGGCGCCCCCTTGAGGGTCGAGACGGTGTGCGCTTCCTGGTACTCGCTCATGTTGATGGTGATGACGTTCTGCTCACCGCCATACAACGACTCGGCCAGGGCCAGCGCCGTCTCGGTCTTGCCCACCCCCGAGGTGCCGGCGAGCATGAACACGCCGACCGGTTTGCCGGGGTTGTCCAGGCCCGCGCGCGAGGTCTGGATACGCCGGGCGATCATCTGCAAGGCGTGGTCCTGGCCAATGATGCGTTGGGACAAACGCTGCGCCAGGTTGAGCACGTTTTCGATTTCGTTCTTGACCATGCGCCCCACGGGAATGCCGGTCCAGTCCTGCACCACCGAGGCCACCGCCTGCTCGTCCACGCTGATCAGCACCAGCGGGGTTTCACCCTGCACCTCGGCGAGTTCGGCTTGCAGCTGGCGCAATTCCACCAGGCCCGCTTCGCGCTCTTCAAGCTCGGGCAGTTTTGTACGCAATGTAAGGATCTGTTCCACCAGCGACAGCTCGTGGTCCCAACGGCTTTCCAGGCCCTCGAGGCGCTCACGCTCGCTGCCCAGCAAGGCATCCACGGCCGCACGGCGGCTGGCGGTTTCCACGCCAATGGCCGCTTCACGCTCGATGATCGCACCCTCGGTTTCCAACGCTTCGATGCGCCGCCGACTGTCATCCACCTCGGCGGGCGTGGCATGCAGGCTGATGGCGACGCGGGCACAGGCGGTGTCGATCAGGCTCACGGCCTTGTCCGGCAGCTGGCGCGCCGGGATGTAGCGGTTGGACAAGCGCACCGCGGCTTCCAGGGCCGAGTCGAGGATCTGCACCTTGTGGTGCTGCTGCATGGTGTCGGCGATGCCGCGCAGCATCAGCAAGGCGCGGGCTTCGTCGGGCTCGTCGACCTGCACGGTCTGGAAACGCCGGGTCAGCGCCGGGTCTTTTTCGATGTGTTTTTTGTACTCGGCAAAGGTGGTCGCGCCAATGGTGCGCAGCGTGCCGCGGGCCAGCGCGGGCTTGAGCAGGTTGGCCGCATCGCCAGTGCCCGCTGCACCGCCCGCGCCCACCAGGGTGTGGGTTTCGTCGATAAACAGCACCACCGGTTTGACGCTGGTCTGCACCTCGTCGATCACCGAGCGCAGGCGCTGCTCGAACTCACCTTTCATGCTCGCCCCGGCCTGCAACAGGCCCACATCAAGGGCCAGCAATTGCACGTCTTTAAGGCTGGGCGGCACGTCGCCACGGGCGATGCGCTGGGCAAAACCCTCGACCACGGCGGTCTTGCCCACACCGGCTTCGCCCACCAGGATCGGGTTGTTCTGGCGGCGGCGCATAAGGATGTCGATCACCTGGCGGATCTCTTCGTCGCGCCCCACGATCGGGTCCATCTTGGTGGTGCGCGCCTGCTCAGTGAGGTCGACGGTAAAACGCTTCAACGCTTCCTGCTTGCCCATGGCCGCCGGGGCCAGGGCGCCAGCGTCTTCACCGGGCACCTGGAAGCCGTCGCTGGCGGTCATCTGGGCTTCGGGCGAGTCCTTGAGCAACGCGGCGAACTGTTCGCTGAAGTCGTCGATGCCGATCTTGTTGAACTCGCGGGACACGCCATACACACCGTTGCGCAGCCCCGGGGTCTTGAGCAGCGCCAGCAGCAAGTGCCCGGAACGCACCTGGGACTCGCCAAACATCAAGGTGGCGTAGACCCACGCACGCTCCACGGCCTCCTCAACCTGGGAGGACAGGTCGGTCACCGAAGTGGAGCCACGGGGCAGGCGGTCCAGCGCGCCTGTCAGGTCGCGGGCGAGTACCGCCGGGTCGATCTCGTAATGACGGATCAGGCGCAGCAGGTCAGAGTCGGTCAGTTGCAGGATCTGCTGCAACCAGTGCACCAGTTCCACATAGGGGTTGCCGCGCATTTTGCAAAACACGGTGCTGCTTTCGATCGCCCGGTAGCACAGGCTGTTGAGTTTGCCGAAAAGCGCGACGCGACTGATATCAGCCATGGGCAGATCCTTCAGGGGTAAGGGAGACACGCGGGTTGATCAGCAACTGCCGGTCATCCTGCAAGGGGGCCCGGCTGCTGACCCAACTGGTCCAGCCCAATGGCGCAGACCCCAGGCGCAAGCCAGGCAATTGTTCTTTCTTGACGATCAGGTTGACGTCCCAGTCCATCGCCAGGCCGACGTATTGGCGCACCCAGTCCTGCACCCGCTTGAGGCTGTCGCCTCCCGGCAGCAGGCGGCGGGTTTGCGCCAGGTCGAGCGGGCCGATGAGCAGGCGGAATTTGTGTTGGGTGTTCCAGACTTTCTTGCCCATGACCGTGGTCTGGCCCAGCACCGCCGCTTGCGGGCCGCTGCGCAGCGCGCACAGGCCGTCGGCGGGCAAGGTCATCCAGTGGCCCACGAACTGCTCGACTTTGACCGGCACTTGCAGGTAGTCGCTGAGCAACGCCGCCAGGCCGCCCGCATTGCGAGTCTGCGGGCCCAGGCGCCCGGCGAAATGCAGCTTGGCGACGTCCGCCACCGCGTCGCGGTTTTGCAGTGAGGGCATGCCCAGGCCGATCAGCGAACCCAGGTAACGCGCAAAGTTGTCCGCCTGCGGACGGTCCAGGCTCACCGCGGGCTGGGCACTGGCCCAGGCGCGGTAGAACAGGCTGATCATGCGGTGGTGGAACACGTCGCAAAACGCGGCCAGGGTCGGGTCGTTGAGGTTGCGCTGGCGATCGCGAATGTATTCGCTCAAGTGAATCGGCAACGGGCCGTTGGCGCCCAACAGGCCGAAAAAATTCAGCAGCAGTTTGGGCGTCGCGCCCGGCTTGAGCGCCGCGATCATCGAAGGCTCGAAGGCCAGCGACGGTTGCTGGCCAAAGCGCACGGCTTCATCGGCCGGGCGCGCGGCTTCGCCGATACGCGGCAGTTGGGGGAACGCGCACTCGAGTTGGCGCAAGGCGCCGTAAAAATCGAAACGGCCCGGGTGCGCCTCCAGGGCGCTGAGCAGGGTCAGAGGATCTCGCATCGCCCTACCCTCGCCGGCCACTGCATGATCACACCGCGCGCGGCGCTCTTGATCACCGTTTCAGTGAACGAGTTGAGCGACACGTACTTGGCGAAAAACTGCTCCAGTACCGAGCCCAGCACAAACACGCCGCTGCCTTCAAAGGCCGACTCATCAAGGGTCACGCTGATGTGCAAGCCACGGCCATAGGTGATCGGCCCCGGCAGGGGCAGGCGCCGCACGATACTTTCGGCGGTTACCGACAGCAGGCCGTCGATCTGCTTGTGCGCCGCCTCGTCATCCACCCGGCAATACAGGCGCAGCAGGTCACGCATGGCCGCCGCACCTTGTTCTTTGTCCTGGTCGAGCAACGACAGGTAGTTGAGCGACAAATGACTGACCAGCCGCCAGGCGGTTTCGCCTTCGGCAAACGACGGCGCGGGCACCGTAGGCCCGGCCACGCACCGCACGCTGTGCACGGGTGCGCCGGACTCGACGCTGAAGTCGGTCTTGCCGCTGCCCACCGGCATGCTCAACACCAGGTCGCGGTTGCTGCACAGGGTGTCGATGCCCAACTGGCGCAAGCTGCTGCGGTGCGGCGCTTCCTGGGCGTCCACCAGCGACAGGAACAACTCACTGCCAATGTAACTGGAGCGCGGGCCCTGGCGGCGTTGCTGCTCGGACAACAAACGGGCGTCGCGCCGCACCTGGTAATAGGCACTGGGCGGTTTGCGCGCATGCAGGTCATTGGCCCGGTAAAACGACTCGAAGGTCTGCGCCGCTTCAGCGCCGCTGCCGTAGCCGGTGACGTTTTCGATCTGGTAGATCTCGTAATCCATCGGCCGCGTGCGGTCGGGGATCACGTGGTATTCGGCTTGCTGGTCGGACAGGTGCACGCGCTCGGTGCGCATCGGGAACAGGTTGATCGCCGGGGTGCAATACAGGCCGAAGTTGGCGGCGCTGAGGCTTTGCTCCAGCACCGGGTCAAGCTTTTTGAACAGCACGATCACGTCCAATTGCTCGGCGGCGCAGCGGCTGACGCTGTTGGCCAGGCCCGCCAGTTCGGCGAACATGAAGCGCTGGGGCATGGCGAAGTATTCCTGCAACAGCCGATAGCCCTGGAACGAGCGGGCTCCGGCGGGCAGCAGCGCTTCTTCATCGCTGTAGCCAATGGCGCGCAGGCAGCTTTTGGGCAGGAACTGGTGCCAGTCCACATGCTCTTGCACCGGCATCACCAACACGCCAGCGGACTGCGCCAGCAGCTGTTCGAGGATGCGCGAGGGCATGGCCTCGCCGCCGCGAATGTGCAGGGGCAGCGTGTCCAGGGCGAGGTCACTGAAGGCAAGCCCGGCACCCGCTTTAAAGCGCAGGCGCAACGCGGCTTTCACCCCGCCCAGGCGCGCCAGATCGACACCGGCCACCTGGCCACCACAGGCAAAATAGCGCGCCTCGGTCAGCTCCACCGGCCACAGGTCCACGTCGTGGGCCGTGCGAAACTCGCAGGCGGTCTGGTCGCCCTTGCCCAACTGGCTGTGCAACGCGGTCCCGCGCGGCACCTTGAAACCTGCGGCCAGGCTGCCTTCGCTCATGTCCGGCTGCAACTGCACCACGGCCATGGACGGCGTAGGCGCCAGGTACTGCGGGTACACCAGCTCCAGCAAGTGGTTGGTAAAACGCGGAAACTCGGCGTCGATCTTCAACTGCACCCGCGCCGCCAGAAAACTAAAGCCTTCCAGCAGGCGCTCCACATAGGGGTCGGCGCAGGCATAGGTTTCCAGGCCCAGGCGCCCGGCGACCTTGGGGTAGTCGCGGGCGAATTCACCGCCCACTTCACGCAGGTGGGCCAGTTCACGTTCGTAATAGCGCAGCAGTTTGGCGTTCACCGCACGTCCCTTGTCTCGATATCGAAAACCCTGGCCTCACCGGCTTCAAGGTCCAGTTCAGTCTTGAGGTACAGGCGCTCGGGCAGCGGTTGGCCCCAGAGTTCGCCATGAATTTCAAAGGCCATCTGGTTAGGAATGGCAGCGGTGCCCAGTGGCACCACGCGCAGGCTGTCACGCAGGATGCGCGGCTCGAAGTCCAGGATGGCCTGGCGGATTCGCCGCCCCAGCTCCTCACGGTCAAGCCCGGCGGCGGTCTTGCCGGACAAGTCCGGCAGACCAAAATTGATGACCGATTGCGCGGCCAGCGGGTAAAAACCCAAGTCACGAAAACTGCCAAGGCTGGTGCTGTTGAGCAGCCAACCCAGGTCGCGCAGCACTGCTTTGCGCAAGCCGCTCATGGACAGCACGCGCTTGTCGCGCGATTCCACGGCGTGCTCGGTGTCGTCGTCGCTCAAGCGGTCGAGCAAGGACGGCTGCAGGCGTTCGCGGCTGGTGAGTTCAGCCATGAGTCAGCCCTCGTGTAAACGTCAATCAAAGGGAGCGGGGTCGCCCGCTCCCACCCGTGCAAGCGCCTTAGATCTTGGCGTTGGCTTCCAGGTCCCACTTCTTCGGTGTACCGGTGATCACGGTGTCGCCGGTGAAGGAGTCGTACTCGTAGCTGATGGTCACGAAGTTGATGGAGAAGGTTTCGCTCGGACGCTCGCCGTTACTGCTGGCGGAGTAGGAGCTGATGATCGCGCCGCCCAGGATGAGCTTGAGGAACACCTGTTGCTTCTTGTCCGGGCCGCCGGTCTGGATGAAGTGGATCTCGGCATCGCCCAGGCTCTTGCCGCACACCGCTTCCATGAACAGGTCCGCCGACGCCAGGTCAGTGGCCTTGGTCAGGGAGATTTCCGAGAAAGACGGGTTGCTGGTGTCACGGTCGGCGCCGCCGCCGCTGGTGGAAATGGCGCGGCCTACGCCCATCTGGATCGCGTCGATGGTGATCCAGTCCTTGTGCGCTTCGACGGTGGAAGTGCCTTTGATTTGTTTGCCTTTGAAGTTAAGCAGGATCATGGTCAGTACCTGTGTTGGGTAAAAATAGGGTTATCAGGACGCTTTGGTCGACGGCAGCTTGGAAACCAGACGCAGGGACACGGTCAGGCCTTCGAGCTGGTAGTGCGGACGCAGGAAAAACTTGGAGCTGTAGTAGCCGGGGTTGCCCTCGACTTCCTCGACAATCACTTCGGCACCGGCCAGTGGCTTGCGGGCCTTGTCGGCGTCGGTGGCGGTGGCCGGGTTGTGTTCGACGTAGCGGCCGATCCAGTTGTTGAGCCAGATCTGCATGTCCTGGCGCTCTTTGAACGAGCCGATCTTGTCGCGCACGATGCACTTCAAGTAGTGCGCAAAACGGCAGGTGGCGAACAGGTACGGCAGGCGCGCCGCCAGGTTGGCGTTGGCGGTGGCGTCCGGGTCGTCGTATTCGGCCGGCTTGTGCATGGACTGGGCACCGATAAAGGCGGCCAGGTCGCTGTTTTTCTTGTGCACCAGGGGCATGAAGCCGTTCTTCGCCAGCTCCGCTTCACGGCGGTCGCTGATGGCGATTTCGGTCGGGCAGGTCATGTCCACGCCGCCGTCATCGGTCGGGAAGGTGTGCACAGGCAAGCCTTCTACCGCACCACCGGACTCGATGCCGCGAATCTGCGAGCACCAACCGTAATGCTTGAAGGAGCGGTTGATGTTCACGGCCATGGCGTAGGCGGCGTTGGCCCAGGTGAAGTCCTTGGCGCCGGGTCTGTCGGTGGTTTCTTCAAAGTCGAAGTCTTCCACCGGGTTGGTCTTGGCGCCGTACGGGGCACGGGACAGGAAACGCGGCATGGCCAGGCCCACGTAGCGCGAGTCTTCACTGGCGCGGAAGCTGCGCCAGGCGGCGTGTTCCGGGGTCTGGAAAATCTTGGTCAGGTCACGCGGGTTGGCCAGCTCCTGCCACGACTCCATCAGCATCACGCTGGGGTCGGCAGCAGTGATCAGCGGGCAGTGCGCCGCGGCGCTGACCTGGGCCATCTGGGTCAGCAGCTCGACGTCCGGCGCGCTGTTGTTGAAGTAGTAGTCAGCCACGAACGCACCGTAGGGCTCGCCGCCGAACTGGCCGTATTCTTCTTCGTAAAGCTTCTTGAAGATCGGGCTCTGGTCCCACGCCACACCCTTGAACTTGCGCAGGGTCTTGTGCACTTCGTTCTTGGAAATGTTCATCACACGAATCTTCAGCGACTCGTCGGTTTCGGTGTTGTTGACCAAGTAGTGCAGGCCACGCCAGGCGCTTTCCACGCCCTGGAATTCCTCGTGGTGCAGGATGTGGTTGATCTGCTCGGTGAGCTTCTGGTCGAGGGCCGCGATCAGGCCTTCGATGGTGCCCAGCACGTCGTTGGACACCAGGTGCGTGCCTTGCAGCGCCTGTTCGGCGAGGGTGCGCACGGCGGTTTCCACCGCTTCCTTAGCCTTGTCGGTCTTGGGCTTGAACTCTTTTTGCAAGAGGCTGGCGAAGTCGCCGGCGTCAAAACTGACAGCGGCTTCGGGCAGTCCTGGTTGTTCCGATTGCGTAGTGGACATGACGGTATCCTTGAAATTTGGGCAAAGCGTCCCCGTACCGAGGCAAACAGGCGTCGGCAGAGTCAGCGGTTGTTCAATTACTCAGGTTGTTTGGGGCTGCTGCTCAGCGCTTGCATTACGGTGGGGTCGTTGAGCAGTTTGGCGATCAGTTCTTCGGCGCCCACTTTGCCGTCCATGTAGGTCAGCAGGTTCGACAGTTGGCTGCGGGCGGTCAGCAACTGGTTGAGGCTCGGCACCTTGCGGGCAATGGCGGCCGGGGTGAAGTCGTCCATGTTTTCAAAGGTGATTTCCACCGGCAGGTTGCCTTCGCCGCTCAGGGTGTTGGGCACCTGGAAGGCCACGCGCGGCTTCATCGACTTGAGGCGCTCATCGAAGTTGTCGACGTCGACTTCCAGGAACTTGCGCTCGGCCACCGGTGGCAACGGCTCGGCCGGTTTGCCGGACAGGTCGGAAAACACGCCCATCACGAAGGGCAGTTGCACGGTTTTTTCTGCACCGTAGATTTCCACGTCGTATTCGATCTGAACGCGAGGGGCGCGGTTACGGGCAATGAATTTCTGACTGCTTTCTTTGGCCACGGGATAACTCCAGTGAAGGGTTGAGTACGGTCGGTTCAGGCTGTTCAGTTATCGCTGTTGCGAACGCCACTGATCAGCGCCAGTTGTGCGAGGCCATCCGGGGCCAGGTCTTGGAGCAATTCCATGAAGTTTTTGTCGATCAGTTTTTTGGCCCGCTGCAACAAAAATGGCACAGGGCTGGCGGGTTCGTGGGTGTTGAAGTAGACGCACAGGCGGTCGATGGCCTGGCGCGCGTCTTCGCGGCTGTTGATCTCGCCACGCGGTGCTTGCGGGGCTGCAACCACGGTGGCGTCTGTCTGCACAACGGCCTCCTCGGCCGGGCTGTCCGGTACGCGGCGGGCAATGGCCTCGCCTGCGCGGCGCAGCAGCGTGGCCAGGCCACTGAGGTCGATGGCGCGGCCGACACCGACATTTTCGGTGAGGCGCTGTTCGATATTCAGGCTGTGTTGCAAGGCAGCGCCGAACGCGGCTTCGGTGGCGCGCAGTTGCAGCGGGTCGGCCTGCGCAAACGCGCCTTCGATCATGGCCAGGGTTTCGGTGCTGCCCTGCTCGCCGCTGGCGAGGTCCAGGTCACGCAGGCTGAAAGGGCCGACGCTGCGTGCACTGACCAGCGGCGTGTCCAGCAGGTCACGCAACAGGCCAGCGGGCTCGCGCAGGGACGCCAGGATATTGATGCGCAGCAACGGGTCGTTGTCGTCGTCCGGGTCCAGCTGGGGGTGCATGTGCTCCCAGCAGTTGACCAGCAACGCTTCGATCAGACCCAGGCCGGCGGCAAGGCCTTCGATGCCGTTGAGGTGCAGCTGCGCGCGGGTAAGCCAGGCAGCCAGACGCAGGTCGCGACTGCGTTCCATCAACGCCTGCGCCTGGGCGCTCACCGCTTTCCAGTTGGGCTCGATGGCTTGGGTGATGGTGTCGCCGTATTGCACTTCGGGCTTGCCCAGGGCTTCCTCTTCGAGCAGCAAAAATTGCGGGTCGTATTCGAGGTTTTCACCGCACGGCGCCACGTCGCCCAATGGCAGGGCCAGCGCGGTGAAATCCAGAGGTTGCGACGGGGTCGGGTGAGTCATGGGGCAAGGCTCGTCGAATAAGTTCTGGGGATAGAACGGGCGAGGCCTTGGATTTATTCCTGTGGGGGCTTAAAAAAAAGCGCACGGCGCCCCTCAGTGCCGAGCGCCCTCCTCGACCCGGCGCCGATGCGACTCGGCGTAAGCCGCCGCGCGCGCCAGCAACAGCGGGTCGTCCGAGGGTTCGATGCCGGGGGGCAATTGCAGCGGGTTGAAGTCGACATCGCGGCAGGGACCGTCCATCTGCGACTGCTGATCGTCAATCACCAGCACGCCCGCATCGATACGCTGCCGGGGTTCAGCCCATTGCAAGGTCGCATCCGTCGTAGGGTCGCCGGGTTCGGCCAAGGTGATCAGCAAATGCCAGCGCACCGCACTCTGCTCGAGCCGCGAGGCAAAACCAAAAGCGAGAAAATCGGGGTCTTTGCGCTGGGCATCGGTCATGGGCGCATACGCCGTTTCGGGCACCAGGCTCCAGCGCACAAAACGCACCGTGCCCTGCTCGTCGGTCATGCGAAAGGCGTTCACGCTGTAATACGCGGTGTTGTCAAAGCCCGAAGAGCCCGGGTGCGCGGCCAGCCAGCCCTGGAACCGCTTGGTTTCGGGGTGGGCCTGCCTGAAGGCGTACATTTTCGCCTGGTCGGGCCCCGCGCCGCCATACATCGGCACCGACGCCTGCAACTGTTCGTACAGGCCTTGTGGCGTGTTCACCGCAAACACCGGTACCGAGTTCATCGCCGTGTACCAGGATTGGCCGTCGGGGGTGTACAGACTCAGCGCGAGACTGCGGATCATGCTGTGCATATCCGCCTGGCTTGGATCGGGGCCTGCCGCCGAAAGCCGGCCCATCACCGGCACAGTGCCAGGCTTGAAGATGCTGGCCTTGGAGACGGCCACGCCGTTACCACTGCTTTCAAAGTGGCCGCTGACACACAGGCCCTTGGCGTGATTGCGACGAAACCCCGGGCGCACCCGACCGGCCGCCGCTTCCATTTCGTCGACGATTTGTACGGCAGTGGGCGAGGAATTCGATAACGAAGGGAACAGCCCTCCCTCACGGCCGCCCCACAGGAGCACCGCGCTTGTCACAAGGCCAACACACAGCCCCAGCAGGAGTTTTGGACGGTGTTTTTTCAACAAAACGGTTTTTTTCATCAAACAGCCGGCTGTCGGGGCATTGGGATCCAATACCCGACCCAAAAACTGTCATTTTTGAATGCTGGCGATCCAAAGCGGTGCAGCGTTGAGCGTAAACAGCTGCGCAGCACTGTGGTCGGCGACAAGTCGGGCAACGGCGTTGAGATCGACACCTGTGGGCTCGCCGATCAGGGCGTAGCCCATCTCAGACTCACGCCAGGTCACAACGTTCATTTGCGCCACGCTTTGCTGGGCCACGCCCTGGTCCGGCTTGGGCTCTTTCATGATGCACAGGGCCACCGGCGCGCCATTTTCGGGCAGGTAAACCAGCTGGATCAACGCCTTGTTGTTAAAGCGCAACCGTTGCACGCGCTTGAAGGTCAGGCCTGCTGAGCTGAGGTCCGGAACCCGCACGGGCAAGCCGTCTACCTGGCGGATATCGGCCAGGGTGCGGCTGATCACATCCGGCGGCTGAGCGCCGTAGGCCACGGTTTCACGGGTGTAGAGGTGCTGGTACGCCGCCGCTTGCTGAACCCATGGCAAGGCCTGCGCCACCACGGGAGCGGTGGCATCGACACCGGGCTTGAACAGGCCGTTGAACGCACCGATCTGGAGCACCAGCGCGTAGCACGCGGCACCGGCTGCGAAGCTCAAGGCAGGCCACGCAAATTTAGCGCGCACACCATCGAACAAGCGGGCAAAAACGCTGTCTTTTCTTGCAGTCGCGGCAGCAGAGGCAGGCGCCTTTGCAGAAACCGCCGAATGTTGAGCCGCCAACGCCGCAATATTGAGCTTCAGGCTCTCGGGCACCGGAGGCAGTTTCTGCCGGGCAAACGCCTCTTCATACGGCAGGCACGAAGCCATGAGCCGCGAGACACGTTCGGCCAAATCCGGTGAGGCATCTATAAGGCGCTCAAGCTCCTGGTTCTGTTGCGGTGTCAGCTCACCGTCAACATAGGCCATCAGCAGAACATCATCCGCTACCATGGGATCATTACTCCATCTATGTTCATCATTACCACGTTACGTGAAGTCGGCCTTGTGGGCCAAGAGACTGGTTAGCGGGTAGCGCACAGCCATCATATTGATATCAATTGTCACGTTGCAACATATAGAAATACTAAAAAGCAAATTAGAAACACTCTAAAAGACGAGCAGATACTCTAAGACAACACATGGAATTCGAAAATATTCCCACGCTCGCAGAAATATTATATGTTTCATGCTGTATCTGTATAATTCCGGTGAAACGCACAAGAAACGTTGGCCTACTTTGTGCAAAAGCACCAAACATCGCAACACCGCTGTCGCTTCCCAGGACCCTCTGCAACGCAATGGACGCCCAAGACATTGGCATCCGCTACGGCACCGACCTCGTAGCCTGACCGCTTCATTTTAAGCCTCAAGAAATAATAAGAGGAAATATGTCGATCACCGGTGCAGATTTACCCGCACTGCTTCCAGACCTGCTGCCGCGCCTGTGGGCGTTTGCATTGCGGATCTCGGGCGACAAACACGATGCCGAAGACCTAGTGCAGCTAGCCTGCGTGCGGGCGCTGGAGCGTTCCCATCAGTTGCAGCCGGACACCTCGGTGCTGAGCTGGATGTTTTCCATCGTCCACTCCACCTGGATCAACGAACTGCGCTCACGCAAAGTGCGCAGCCGCTCACGCATGGACTGGAACGACGAGTTCCTGGAAACCGTCAGCGACCCCGAAGCGCCCAACCCCGAGTCTGACCTGATGCACCGCCAGATCCTGGAAGCCGTGCAACGCCTGCCCGACGGCCAGCGCGAAGTCATGCTGCTGGTGGGCGTAGAACGATTCAGTTACAAAGAAGCCGCGGAAATGCTCGAATTGCCGATTGGTACGGTGATGAGCCGACTGTCCCGCGCCCGCCAAGCGATCGGCGCACTTTTTGATTCGCCAAAAAGCAAACCTTTGCGCACGCGTTCCGAAGGGTTTTCAGCGTCCTGAGCCCCCTTCGCTGGCAGCCTGAAGGGGACCACCCCAGGGCTCATGCCAGCCCTCCCCCCTCGCCGCGAAATGCGCTGGGGCTCAGTCCCGTCCAACGCTTGAATGCCCGTCTGAAACTGCGTACATCGCTGTAGCCGACTTCCTCGGTAATACGCTCGATGGACAACCCAGGGTTGCCCAACAACCCCATGGTCCGCGCCCGGCGCATCTGCTCCAACACCCCCTCGAACGTCAGCCCGTGCCCGGTCAGGCGTCGGCGCAGCGTGCGGCCACTCATGTTCAAGTCGCGGGCCACCTTCTCCCAGTTGGCTGCCCTGCAAGTCCCGGGAAATCGCCCGCTCGACGGCCTGGATCAGGTCCATCTTCTGATGCAACTGGGCGCTTTCCAGCTCCAGCAACTCCACGGCCTGGCGCAACGCCAACGCATGATGATTGGGCAGTGGCACCGCCAGCCAATGCTCGGCCAGCACCATGCGGTTATGCAGGCAGCCAAAACGCACGTCGGCGCCAAACAGGCGATGGTACTCGGCCACATAGGGCGGTGCGGCGTGCATGAACTCGACCCGCATCGGCCTGAACTCGGCCCCCACCAGCGCGCGGCCATACACCATCAGGCTGGCAAAGAACTCTTCGGCGGCAAACACCTGCACCTGTGCGCACGGCAGCAGGCATTCGACGTCGACAAACACCTCACCCGCCCCCGCCTGCATGCGCGAAGTGGCGATACCGCCCGAGTTGTGCTGATGCCGCTCGCCGATGGCCAACGCATCGCGCAAGGTCTTGCACAGCGAAATCACATGCCCCAGCAGGCCCAGGGTGCCCAATACATTCTGGTCGCCCACCCACAACCCCAGCCCCTGGTCGGGCAAGACCTTGAGGGCACGCTGGATCATCGCCACGGCCTGGCGATAGGAGATACGTTGGGCAGGGTCGTCCAGGTCGGCCAGGGTAAACCCCAGCCCACGACACAGGTGCTCGGCGCTGGTGCCTTTTTGCGCCACCACCTGCCCCAGGGTTTGCAGCAGGAACGGCGAAACCAGCGCCAGTTCGTAGTGCGGATCGACGGCTTTGCTTGGCATGGTGCTCGCGCCCCGACTGAGTGCTTCAGCTCTTGTTTTGGAAACATCCCGACAAGCATAGGCGCTTGCAAGAGACGCAGCGCTCTGAATGAACAGTGTCCGCCAAAGCCCCCCTCCGTGGCCGCCAATACCCTGCCCCCCAGGGCGCGCAAGGCTTATTGCTATAGGTGGCTGCTGCCATGCCCGACACCTAACAATAAAAAGGGAGCCCCGACATGAACCCGACCCGTGCGCTTCACCCCGTACCACTCGCCCTGTTGACCCTTATCAGCCTGCCTGCCCTGGCCACCGAGGGCGGCGTGGACAACATCGGCCCCGGCACCGACGGTTTCTACGTCCTGCCGCTGGATGTGGATCACCTGCCCGACCACATGTTTGCCTTCAACCTGTATTACAACCACTACGAGGCGCGCACCTTCGACATCAGTTCCCTGGGCGGCAAGGTGCCCCAGGTGAAGATCCAGTCTGACGCCATCATCCCGCGCCTGGACTACTTGAGCCCGCTGCGGATCTTCGGCGGGCGCCTGGGCGGCTACATCGCCCAACCGTACCTGCGCCAGCAGGTGTCACTGTTCGGCCTGTCAGACCGGCGCGAAAGCATGGGCGACACCACCGTCGCACCCATCATTTTGTGGGACATGGGCAAACACCTGACCCTGGCCACCGCCGTGGAAATCACCCTGCCCACCGGCGAATACGACGCCTCGCGCCTGGCCAACACCAGCAATAATTTCTACACCTACAAACCCCTGGTGTCGGCCACCTGGCTGCCAGACGAGCGCACTGAGCTCTCGGTGAAGACCACCTACAGCTTCAACAAGGAAAACCCCGACACCCATTACCGCTCGGGGCAGATTTTCCACTTCGACTATTCGGCCAGCTACAAGGTGACCGACACCCTGAGCCTTGGCCTCAACGGCTATTACCTCAAACAGACCACAAACGACAAACAGTACGGCCGCACGGTGGTGAACATTTATGGGGAAGACGTCGATGACGGCGTCAAGGGCCAGGTGTTCGCGATCGGGCCTGCGGTGTATTTCACCTTCTTCAAGTACGCCAGCGCAGAGATCCGCTGGGCCAAGGAGTTCGACGTGAAGAACCGCCCGGAAGGCGACATGCTGTGGGCCAAGCTGACGATTCCATTCGCCCTGTAAGCGCCGCCGTGTTTAGCGGTACACCGGCCAGGTGTCGACAACCTGGCCGCCCCGCACGGCCAACAGGTCGCCGAACTGCAGCAGCACAGACTCGCTCTGGGTGGGGCGCAGGAACACGTGATCGTCCACGCCCAGCCCCACCGCTGGCGAACCGTTGACCATTTCCTGATTGGAGCTGCGCCCGTACAGCGCGTTACTGCCAAGCCCCGAGGGCGACGCGAACTCGGCCATCCAGTTGCCTCCGTAAATGAAAAACGTGGCGCGCAGGTTGATATCCCACCACCACAGCAGGCGCGAAGCGCCCTCGAGCGCGGGCATCGTCACCGGCCCCGTGCGCTTGAGCACCGGCGTTGCGATATACGCCGCTGGCACGTGCTCGCTCAGCGACGGCAAATCGTAGTACACAGGCTTGAGCATTGCGGTGCCCACCGACACCTCGCTGCTCAAGCGCTCCTGCTCGTGGATGCGATAACTGGGGCTGCCCGCCGTGTTGAGGGTCAGGCCGTCCCGCCACATCGGCGCAAAGTGCTGGCGCGTGTAATCCACACAGCCCTGATAGCGCTGCATGACGCGCTCGAACAGCGTCTGTGGCGAGCCCAAAATGCCCGGCACGCCCATGCCCACGAACGGGTCGTAACCCATGAAACCGCTGAACGCCAGGTGCTGCGGGTGCGCGTCAATCAACCTGAGCATCTGCCCCAACACCGAGTTGTCGCTCACGCCGCCACGGTGCAGGCCCACGTCCAACTCGATATTCACGCGCATTTTGGTGCCCAGCCCCTGGGCCAGCGCCAGGTACTGCTGCACGCGTTCGGGCGTGTCCAGCAACCATTGCAGCTGGCGGGACGGGTCGAACGGGCCCTTGTGGGTCTGGTAAAACACCTCGGCCGAGCGCACCGGCAACGGCTTGCCCAGCAAGATGTCGGCCTCTGGAAACACCCTGGCATCGTGGTTGAGAAACGGCTGATGAAACGACATCAACCGCTGCGTGCCAGCGCGCTTGGCGATGTAGGCCAACAGCCCGGGCGACGGCAGAGACTTCTCTACCAACCGCAGGTGTTTGCCGCCGCGCTGCACCGATTGCCTGACCACGTCGATGTTGTGGTCGAGCCGGTCCAGGTCAATCAACATCACCGGGCGCATCGGCCCCTGGGCCTTGAGCATCTCGTTGAGCGTGCGGAAATACGCACTGTACGGGCTGCCCCGGTCGCCGGGCCGCAACAGCAACGCGCCGCCCAGCAGCGCCACCGCGCCGCCGAGCATGAAATGTCTGCGGTTCATCAGGCCACTCCCAGGATGGATGACAGGTGGGCATTGAGGAATTTACCGCCCGGGTCCAGTTCGCGGCGCACCCGCGCGAAGTCGTCCCAGTGCGGATACAACGGCTGCAAGGCCCGGGCGTTCAGGCTGTGTAACTTGCCCCAGTGCGGGCGCCCGGCGTATTTCCAGAAGATCGGCTCGACGGCGGCAAAAAAATTGTGATGGTCCAGCGTGTAGTGCTGGTGCACCGAGATCGAACAGCTGTCGCGGCCTTCAAACATGCTCAGGGGAATGTCATCGGCCTTGACGTAGCGGTACTCGATGGGAAACCAGGTGCGCAGGTCCTTGTCGGTGATCAGTTTGAGGATCTCGCGCAAGCAGGCCGGGCCGTGTTCGGCGGGCACCGAATACTCCATCTCGTTGAACCGTACATTGCGCACGTTGGCGTACACCTGGTACGACTCGGCCACCCGGTCTTCAAAACGTGCAAAAAATCGCAGGCTGTTGAGCAGGTTGCGCCGGGTGCCCGGGAAATCGCTGACGTATTTGTCGAGTTTCTCGATGATCGAGACAAACCCGTTGCCGCCCGCTTCGGCCGGGTCCAGGGACGGGGTGGGCGGGTCAGTGGTTTCGTTCAGCGCAATCGACAGCGCGTAGTCAGAATGGGTGACCACAAGCATTTCCCAATGCTGGTTTTCTCGGGTGTTTTTTTCCACGTCTTCCAACAGCTCTTCGGTTTTGGCGATCCACTGGCGTTCGCGCAGGCGGTACGCCGCGCGGTTTTGCAGGCGAATGCGCGTGGCCACGCCCAGTGCCCCCAAGGACACGCGCGCCGCGTTAAACACCTCGGGGTGGTGACGGGCGTCGCAGTCCAGCACCTGCCCCCCGGCGGTCACCAGTTGCAGGCCGGTGACCGTGCCCGAGTAGGCGGTGAACCCCTTGCCGGTGCCGTGCGTCGAGGTGGCGATGGCCCCGGCCAGGGTCTGGTAGTCGATGTCCGCCATGTTCGGCAGCGCCTGGCCGATGTTTTTCAGCGCATCGCCCATGCGCGACATCGGCGTGCCCGCGCCGAACGTGGCCTGCAAGGTGCTGGGATCGTGGTCCAGCAGGCCGTTGAAAAAGCTCAGGGACAGCAACGTACCGTCCGTGGGCACCAGCGCGCTGAACGAATGCCCGGCGCCCACCGGGCGGACCTTGCCCGGCGCCTGGACAATCGCCTGCGCCAGTTCCTCCAGCGTCTTGGGCGCCAGGCGCGCCAGGGGCAGGCACGCTTGCGCGCCCGACCAGTTGCGCCAGGGAATCAGCCGGGGTACACGCACCAGTTGCGCCAGCACCGGGTGGCTGGCCAGCGCCGTGAAAGCACCGGCCATGGCCGCGCGCTGCAAGAGTTGTCGCCGTGAAAGCGCCATCGCCTACCCCATCGTGTCTAGTGGAAGTGTTGGCCTGACATAAAACTGATCAGCGCCAAAAACTGCTCTTCGGAACACTGCATGCACAGCCCCATGGGCGGCATGCCGTTGTAGCCATTGAGGGTGTGGTCCAGCAGCGTGTTGGCGCCCTGGGCCAGGCGCGGGCTCCACGCCGCGGCATCGCCCGTCAGCGGCGCACCGGCCGCGGGGTTGGCATGGCAGAGCTTGCAACTGGTGTCGTACACCTGGGCCAGTGCCGCGTCGCCCGGCATGGCGTGGGCGGCCGCGGCACGTTCGGGTGCAGGCCGCGCAGTGTCGTCACAGGCCACCAGCAGGCTGGCGATGACCAGCAACAGGCCGATACAACGCAGGGTGATGGGCCCCATAGCCACCTTCGCTCTTGTTGTGGAAACGCGTGATCCACACTAAGGCAGCCGGGGCGCAGCGCTGAGGGTATTGGGGGACACAAAGGGGGGCTTGCGCGGACAGCATGGGCACAGGCCCGCCGCCGCGCCCGTCTCAAGCCTGCTGGCTGTGCTCGACTAATTGCGACAACGCCTCAGGCAACTGGGGATGCTGCGGCAGGCGGATCCCAAAGTCGTCTTGCAGCAACGCCCGCAACTCATCGGCGGTCCCCAGGGTGCGTTTTTCGCTGGGACGATCCAGGTAATGAACCGTGTAGTGGGCGTCTTGCAGGGTCCTGCGGTAGCCGGGCCCGATCAACGCGACCTTCAACTGGCCCACAAAGGAAGACTGGGGAAAGGTGGAGACGTACCAGTTGCCGATCTCGTAATCGATGGCCCCCTGCACCTGCAAGTCGAACACGTACAACCCGCGCCATTCGCCAGCGACCTCGGCCCACAGGGTGTAACTGCCTTCCTTGAGCGTGAGGCGGTAAGGTTCGTGCGCCGTAGGCTGGGCGGCGCGGGTGTCCAGTTGCAACGGGGTGGTGGGCACCATGCCACCAAAGCCCACATCACAGATGTAACGCACGCCTTGCACCGTCACCAGGCTCAGGCGATGGGTACGCCCGGTGTGGGCATCCGGTGGGCCGCCGATGACCACCCGTCCGGTAATGCCCCGGGCGTCAAAGCCCAGTTCCTGCAACAGCGCCAAAAACAGTTGGTTCAACTCGTAGCAATACCCGCCGCGCCCATCGAACAACACCTTGCGCTCCACGCTGGGCAAGTCGATGGGCACCGGCAGGCGCAACAGGCTCGACACGTTTTCAAACGCAAACGTGCAGACATGGCGCAACTGCAAGTCATGCAGGGTCTGCAAGGTGGGCGGCGGTGGCGTGTCGTAGCCCAGGCGTTGCAGGTACAGACGGCTGTGGGCCAGGCGGGGTGAATCTTCAGACATGACGCGATCCTTGAGCATGCGGCGAAGGCGTCACTAATACCTTGAACGCCGCTGTTTGCCAATCACAGTGAAAGCGCCTACAGCCCCTTCGGATATCGCAAACTTTCTGAACCTTTCTGAAGCGTTTTGTATCAACTCAACACAAGACAGGGAGGCATCATGGCAACCGCAACGATCTACACCATTCACTATCAGCTACATGGCGAAGCCAAGACCTTTTTGGTGCGCGCCGAGATCATGAACAACGCCGAGGCATGGCACTGGGCCAGTTGTGACGCGGGCATTGCCCATGTCGGACGCGTAGGCCGCCAGGGCCACGAGCGGGTAAAAAAGACTACCCGCCCCTGGGCGGAAAAGTTCGGTATTACCGAAGTGACCTGGACCGCGCCCAAACGGCATTAGGCCAGAACCGATACACCCGCCCCCCCCTCACAGGGGGCGCGCCTTATCCCGCAAGCGCTCCAAATTTTCCTCTACTTCATCAGCCTGCCGCTCACGCTCGGCCGGGTCATTGGGCCGCAACGCATCGTTGTCGCGCTCCTCTTCGCCGGGGGTGCGCGTGTCAGGGTTGGGCGTGCCGGGTTGCTGCTGGTAACGGTGCATGGTTCACCTCGCTTGGCATGAGTGCTTACAAGCGTTAGAGAAAATGCAGTGAACCATCGTTCAAAAGGATTACAGCACGCCGATCCGTTGTTCGTCGGGCCAAAACAGCGCCGCCTGCCCTGCCCCGTTTTGCAGGTTCCACACCGCACAGGCATGGATCATGAACGGCTGGTTGTCGGCGTCCACGCGCCAACCGCTGCAGTTGTCGGCGATCCCGTTGGCGGCCACATGCTCCATCAACGCTTGTCGCTCGGGGCGGTCCAGCTCCGAGGCGCTCAAGCGCGACGGCATACCGATGAAGGTTTCACGCGGGTACTTGAAGCAGCGCAAGCCGCACTCGTTGACGTAGGTAAAACGCGGGTCGGCTGCACCGTCGTGGGCCAGCAGGCTGTAGGGAGCCTGTTCGTGCAGCCACGCCAGGCGTTGTGCCGGGTCCAGGTGGTCGGGGGCTGGCAGTCCTTTTCCAGTCAAATGCCGGTAGGCATCGTCAAGCAAACGTACGAACTCAAGGTTGGACACACTAAGCCTCACATCGGGGGTCATTAAACAGTCTTGCGCCAGCAGAACACCGCACTGAGCGCGATGGCAGCACCGGCCAGGCCAAAGACCCAGGCCGCCGACGCCACCGGCAGCAACAGGCCCGCCAGCAACGGCCCGAGCCCGGCGCCAATGTCGCGCCATACCGCATTGGAGGCCAGGGCCGAAACCCGCAGGTTACCGGGGTTGCGCTCGGCCACCAAGGTGGTCACCAGCGGCAATTGCAGGGCCCGCAGCACCAGCACCGCCGCCGCGCCGACGATCACCCAGTAACTGCCGAACGCGCCAAGGGCCAGGGCGCTGAGAAAGGAAAACAGCAACAGCATGTGCGTCGCGCCAAAACGCTGCGCAGCCCGGCCGCCCAAGGGGCTCAGGAGCAATTCCGACGCATACCGCAAGGCCATCAGGCCACCGGCGATCAGTACCGCATTTCCGCCCAGAATCTTTTGCGCCTGCAACGACAGGCCAAAGATAAACAACCCGTCCAGCGCCACGCCTTCGATAAAGGACCAGGTTGCCACGCTGTCCGGCAACCGGAAGCGTCGCCCCGGGGTGCCGTGCAGGTCATGCCCGACGCTGGGCAGGCCGCGCGCCATCCACAGGCCCAGCAAGCAGCACCCGGCCAGAATCAGAAAAATCGGACGGGGCCCCACCCACAGCGTCAGCCAACCGCCCAAGGGCAACGCCAGCATCGGCCCCACCGCAATCACCGCCCGCGAACGCCCGGCCCGGCGTGCCGCGCCCACCGGCTCGGCGGTGGCCAGTACCTGGGTCGACAGGTTCAACGCGGCAAAACACAGGCCCCAGATCAACCGCATTACCAGCAAGGCGGCGAACCCGGACAACATCGAGTTGCCCAACGCACACACCGCCGCCGCGCCCGCCGCAATCGAGCAGGTCAGGCGGTCGCCGTTGCGCGCATAGAAGTTGAGTACATGCTTGTAGCCGAAAATCCGCACCAGCCGGTTGGCCGCCAGCAACACCCCGGCCTGGGCCAGGGTGATGCCGAACGCCTGGGACTCCATGGGCAGGATCAGGTAAAGCAATACGTCGCTGGGCAGGCACAGGCCAAGGGTCAGCGCGGCGCGGCGCGAGTTTGAATCAGCACTGCGAGGGACCGGATCGGGCATAAAGCTGAAACATTCTGAATTATTTAGACGGCCACAGTAGCCGCCTACCTTTACGGTTTACAAGACCAACCGCCCATTAAACCCGCTTGTCATAGGGCAACAGGCGCAAACCGCAGGCCACGGCCCCCGCCAGCGCAAACGCGCACCCCAGCCACAAGGCGTATTGAGGGCCACTGCTCAAAGACGCGTGGAAGCACAACGCTACCAGCGCCGCGCCCAGCGTCTGCCCCATCAGCCGCGAGATGGCGACAATCCCGCTGGCGCCGCCGCTGCGCACCAAGGGCGCGCTGGTCATGATGGCCTTGAGGTTGGGCGACTGGAAAAACCCGAACCCGGCGCCGCACAACGCCATGCGCCAACCGATCTCAAACGCCGTGGCGTCATTGCCCAAGGTGGCCATCGCCGCCATCCCCAGGCTTAACAACAACAAACCAACGCCGCACAACAGCGCCAACGACACGCGGTCCGCCAGACGCCCCGCCACCAGCGCCATCACCGCGACCACCGCCGGCCAGGGCGTCATCAGAAAACCGGTTTCCACCTGGCTGTGGCCCAACACCGTTTGCAACATGAACGGCAGCGAGACAAACGCCAGGCCCTGGGTGCAAAAAGCACAAATCGCCGTCAGGGCCGACAAGCTAAACAGCGGCCGCTTGAACAGGTCCACAGCCAACATCGGCGCCGGATGCCCGGCCTGACGCCGGACCAACACCACCCCGCACACCACGGCCAGCGCGATCAACGAGAGCGTCCACGTAGCCTTGGCACCGTGCACCGCCTCGCCCAGGCCAAACACCAGCAAGGCAAACAGGCCGGCACACAGCAGCGCGGCGATCCGCTCGAAGGCATGGCCGGTCATCGGGATCACCGGCAGCGAACGCAGCCCCAGGTACAGGGCCAGCAAACCCAGGGGCACGTTGATCAGGTACAGCCAGTGCCAACTGGCCACCGACAGGATCGCCGATGCGGCCGTGGGGCCCAACGTGAACGCCAGCCCCACCACCAGCGAGTTGTACCCCAGCCCCCGGCCGAGGATGTTGGCCGGGTAGATATGCCGCAACAGCGCAATGTTCACGCTCATGATCGCCGCCGCTCCCAGCCCTTGCAGCACGCGGGCCGCCGTGAGGGTGGGCAGCGACCAGGCCAGCCCGCAAAACAGCGAGGCGAGGATAAACACCAGCAGGCCGCCCAGGAACACCCGGCGATGCCCCACCGCGTCGCTCAACGACGCAAAGGGCAACACCGCCGCGATGGTCGCCAGCTGATAGGCGTTGACCACCCAGATGACCGACGCCGAGTCGGTGCCGATCCCGTCCGCCAGGGTCGGCAGTGCGGTGTTGATAATGGCGGTGTCCAGGGTCGCCATGCCGATCCCCAGGGAAATGGCGATCACCGCCGGCAAGCGAGTATTGAGCGGCAACCCATCGACAGCTGAAGACATGACCCATCCAGACGCAGGACAAAGAACGCTAGATTACGGCCAGCCAGGCTTTTTTTCAGTGCCTGGCGCCTCAACTGTCAATATTTTCATGTTGGCCAAACGACATCAGGTGCGCCAATGGCTGGTTTGCGCCAATAACGCCACCACCCCGGCAAACGCCGCGGGGGGCGGCGTGTTCACCGACACCAGGGCCACGCAGCGGCCCGGCCGAATCGTCGCCGCGGCCGTGGCCGCGCGTCCGCCCAGGCCAAACCCTGCGATCACCGCTTCCGGGATGTGCAGCGCGTTCATCAGGTCCAGCACGTCCTGGCCCAGCACCGCGTCCTGCAAAGGGCCTGCGGTGCTGCTGTCGAGCAGCCGGGTGGCGCCGTGGCCGCGCAAATACGGCACGATCACGCGCAAGCCTTGGGCGGCCAGCGGCGGCACCACGTCGGCAAAGCTCTGGATGTCGCTGTTTTCGCCGTGCAGCAAAATCACCGGGCGGCCCTCCTCCGGGCCTATCTGGTAGTAGCCGATGTCCAGCGTGTCAGTGCTGACCTGGCTGACCGGCCAACCGGACGTGCCCGCAAAGGCCGGCAGCGACAACGCCGCCGCGGTCACCGCCGTGCACAGTAGAAACCGCCGACGATTCAACAAATGATCCAACATGGGTTATGCCTCCTGGATACCGGTGATTAATTCGCTGCCCAGCCAACCGGCCAGCAGCGTGCCTGCTCGCGTCACGCCCTCTTCTTCCCCCAGCCGCGCCACCAGAAACTCGCACAGGCCGGCAAAGCTGCCGTCACCCAGCAGGTGCACCAGCGCGTCCAGTTCCAGGCGGTCCACCTGGCGCAGGCGCGAGGTCAATTGGCGGCGCCACACAATCAGCCCGCCCGGTTGCGCCAGCATCACCGCCTCGGGCGTGGCGGCTTGCTGCCACAGGGCCGACCAGATCGCCTCGGCGTTGGTGGTCAGCACATGGCAGCGCAGCGATGGCGTCAGGCACAGCGTGGCCGTGTCCCAATCCACCGTCGCCAGCGCGTCCAGCGACAGCGGCACGGCGTCGGCGGCCACAAAGGCCTCGTTCAGGGACGACTCGATCCACGCCAGCTCATGCACATCCGGGTTGGCGGGAAACACCTCGCCCAAGGTCTGGTAAAAGCCCTCGGGATAAGCGTCGAGGGTCCAGGCATGGGGCGGGTGCCGGTCGATATGGGTGATCGCGGCGGCCAAAAAAGCCTCGTCGCCCACCCAGCGCCGCAGGTGGGGAAACGCCTGTTCCAGGCACCCCACCAACTGCGCGCGGTAATTGTTCTGGTACACCGCAAGCCCGGCGGACTTGTTGCCCAGCGATTGCGCGGCCTCATCAGACGCGCTCACCAGCCACGTGCGAAAGCTGTGCTGCCATTGCGCAAGGTTCATGAAGCCACCTGCGCACGCGCGTACTCTGCGCTGGCACCCAGCACCCGGGCCATGGACAGCTCTTGCAGCAGGTCTGCCAACGGCGGGATCGCGTCGTCGCGCTCGATCATGGTGGCCACCGGCCCGACCCTCGCCATGACCTTGGCATACAGGTCCCACACCCCGGCGCACACCGGGCTGTCGTGGCTGTCGATCAACAGCTCGCGGCCCTGGCTGTGCCCGGCCAGGTGGATCTGGCGCACGCGCTCGGCGGGAATCCCGTCCAGAAACGCCAGGGCATCGAAGCCATGGTTGCTGGCGCTGACAAACACATTGTTCACGTCCAGCAGCAGCTCGCAGCCGGTGCGCCGGGACATGGCGGCGATAAACTCCCACTCGCTCATCGACGCGCCGTCAAAGGCCAGGTAGCTGGAGGGGTTTTCAAACAGCATCGTGCGGCCCAGTACCGTCTGGGCCTGGTCGATGTTGGCGCAGACCCGGTCCAGCGCCTCTTCGGTATACGGCACTGGCAACAAGTCATGGGAATTGAACCCGCCACTGCGCGACCAGCTCAGGTGGTCGGACACAAACAGCGGCTCGATCTCGTCCACCAGCGATTTGAGGCGGTCCAGGTAGGCCCGGTCCAGGCCTTCGGCGGTGCCGATCGACATTGACACGCCATGCAACGCCACCGGGTGGCGCTCACGGATCTGGCGCAGGATATGCCGGGGCTGGCCGCCTGCGACCATGAAATTCTCGGAGATCACTTCAACGAAATCCACGGCCACCGACGTCTCCAGGAACAACGGGTAGTGCTCCTTGCGCAGCCCCAGGCCGTAGCCCGAGAAACCAGGATTGGATGTGGGCATGCGTGTGCTCCCTTGAATGAATAAATAAAAGGCGAGCCCGTTCAGGGCTCGCCCGGGGTGTTACTTGGGTTCGGTGGTGGTGCCGCCCAGCTTCAGGCACTCGGACGGGGTCTTGACGATCACGCCTTCGCCCTTGCAGCTGTTGAGGCCCTTGCAGTCGTTCTTGGAGGTGGCGCACAGGCTTTCGCCTTTGCAGGTGTTGACGCCGTAGCAGCGACCCGGTTGCTCCGGCTGGTCGGCGGCGCTGGCGGCAGCAGCGAACGAAGCGGACGCCAACGCGATCATGGCGGCGGCAGTGGCAAGGCTGAAACGGGATTTGATAGAAGCGTTCATGGGTGTATCTCCTGGTGTTTGACGTGTGGGGGTTG
Source organism: Pseudomonas sp. SDO5215_S409 (assembly GCF_054071325.1). Lineage (NCBI taxonomy): Bacteria > Pseudomonadati > Pseudomonadota > Gammaproteobacteria > Pseudomonadales > Pseudomonadaceae > Pseudomonas > Pseudomonas sp. SDO5215_S409. Next base: position 125,921 of record NZ_JBSVWN010000002.1, read on the forward strand.
GGCTTACTTGATGACAGCGGCTGCGTCTTCGATCACTTTCGCGACCGCTTCAGGCTGGGCGATGTAGACCGAGTGGCTGCCTTTGATTTCGGTGACCTTGGAACCGGCGCGCTTGTACATCCAGCGCTGCAGGTCGGGGCTCAAGGCGCGGTCTTCGGTGGACACCACCGCAAAGCTCGGCTTTTTGTGCCAGGCGGCGGCCCACACGGTGGCGCCAAACAGCGCGGTGGTGGCCGGCACTTGGGAGGCCGCCATGAAGTCGGTGCGGTTGGTGGTCAGGTCGGCAGCGAAGTCGGCGTTGTACTTGGTGCGGTCAAAGAACAAGTGGCCGTCGCGGGTCTGCTTGATGTCATTGCTCGGCGCCGGCATGGACGTGAGCAGTTGCAGCATGTTCTCGCCCACTTCCGGTTGCAGGGCCGACACGTACACCAGTGCCTTGACCTTGTCGCGGTCACCGGCAATCGAGATCACGCCGCCGCCGGAGCTCTGGCCCACCAGCACCACGGGGCCCACTTGCTGTTCGAGCACTTCGCGGGCCTCGGCCACGTCGGCGGCCAGGGTTTCATGGCCCTGATGCACCACGGTGACCTTGTAGCCCTTGTGGATCAGGATGTCGTGCACCACACGCCAGCCGGAGCCGTCGACAAACGAGCCGGGCACGATCACCACATTTTTGCCGGCGCCCGGTTGGGCCCGTGGCACCTCGGCGGCCGAGGCCAGTAACGGGGTGGACAGCGCCATGGCGATGGCAAGGGACGAAAGAATACGCATACGGGAACTCTCCACAGGCCCGCAGGCCTGGTCATTGTTGTTTAAAGGGTCAAGCGCGTTTACCGAACAACAGGCGGTCCAGCGACCAGGCCCCGCCACCGTAAGCCAGCAGCGGCAGCAACAGGCCCGCCCAGGTCAGGTGCGTCGGCCAGGCGTCGGGGTACACAAACACCTCGATCACCAGGGTCATGCCCAACAGGGCGGCCGCCGCCGGGCGGGTCAACAGCCCCAGCACCAGCAACATCGGAAACAGATGCTCGGCGTAGGTCGCCAGGTGCGCCGCCCATTCAGGGGGGATCACCGGCAGCGCGTATTCCGAGCGAAACAGCGTGTAAGTCGACGGCTTGAGCTGTAGAAAACCGGTGACTTTGGTGCGACCCGAGAGGAAAAACACCGACGCGACACCGACCCGGGCAACCAACAGCAACAGTGCTTCGGGCAGCACCCGCTCGAGCACCGCGCGGGCCCGGCCGATCATGGTTGTTCCGTCAGGCTGCCAAAGCCTTTAGGGGTTTTGATCTGGATGCAGGTGCCCTTGTCGACCAGGACCCAGGCGTTGCCCTGGTAGTCGGTCTTGGCAGTGCCTGCGCAGGACGTGCCCGCACCGGCGGCGCAGTCGTTGGCCCCGGCGAGGGACACGCCAAAGCATTTTTCCTGGGGCTTGGCATCGTCGGCATGGGCCACGGCGGCGAAGGCACCGAGGGACAGGGCGAGGGTGGCGGCAAGGGCGGCGTAATGGCGCTTCATGGGGTGATCTCCTGGCGTTATCGAAAGTGGCCAGGGCGCCGTTGCGGGTAAGGGTTGCCGGCGCCATCTGGTAGACAGATTTAACGCCTGGCGTGTATCGCGTCTGTGTCGCGTGAGCGCCCAAACTTCATGCCGGTGTATCAGGCGAGCGCTGGTACACAATGTGATACACAGCCAAAAAAACCACGCCAACTCACCGGCGTGGCATTCGGCTTACCGAACGACACAAAAAGAAATATTCGTGTTTCCGAACGGGCTCGCGAACCTGTCCCGCGTGGCAACAAAAATCCCCATGAATTTCATGGGGTTGTTGCCCGGTCTGATAAATGCCAACTGGCATACATTCTGCTTTATCAGATTTTCCAGTAAGAAAATGTTTCAAAATTGAGACCATTTCACCCCCTGGAATCACACCGTCCCTGGCCCATAACAAACATCCATGCCCCACAAGGAGGGCAACCATCCTCGCTGTTTTGATCGACTTCAACTTTCCAAGCCTGCTGAAGCATGTAAGCAACCGACAGGGCGAATGGTCTTAGCGCCAATGAGAAGCCTGACAATAAAAAGGACTAATTGATGAGCTCGAGCAAATACCCGGCACTGTCCGTCATGGACATCGACCCCCACACCCCGGCCCACCCCGACAGCGCGATCGGTTTTGGCCCCTTCCTCTTGCTGGCCCGCCAGCATGTGTTACTGCGCAACGGCGAACCCGTCACCCTCGGTAGCCGCGCCCTGTGCCTGCTGATCGCCCTGGCGACCCGTGCAGGCGAACTGCTGGAAAAGTCCGAACTGATCTCCTTCGCCTGGCCCAAGGTCGTGGTGGAAGAGTGCAACCTGCGCGCCCAGATCGTTGCGCTGCGCCGGGCCCTGGGCGATGACGGCACCTTCAACTACATCGTGACCGTGCCGGGCCGGGGCTACCGGTTCGTGGCGCCGGTCACCCTGCAATCGCCAGGCGAGGAGGTTGTGCCGGTGCCGTTCAAGGTCCAGGCGAGCGGCGTGCAACCCATGCCCGGCACGGTCATTGGCCGCGAACAGCTGGTCGCCAGCCTGGCCGATCAACTGCTCAGCCAGCGCTTTGTGACCCTCACCGGCCCCGGCGGCATCGGCAAGACCACTGTGGCCCTGGCCGTGGCGCACCAGGTGCAGGGCCGCTTTCACCAGGGCATGTGCTTTGTCGACCTGGCCCCGGCCACCAACGGCCAGTGGGTAGCGGGCATGCTCGCCAGCGCGCTGGGCATTCAGACGGTCAGCGACGACCCGCTGCAATGCGTCGCGGCCGTGCTCGCCAACAGCCCGCTGCTGCTGGTACTCGATAACTGCGAGCACGTGTTGCAAGCCACCGCCGACGCGGTCGAAGTGTTGTTGCAGGCCGCGCCGCACTGCTGCGTGCTGACCACCAGCCGCGAACCGCTGCGCGCCGACGGCGAGCGCGTGCACGACCTCGCCCCGTTGCGGGTCCCCCATAAAGATGTGCACTTGACGGCCGAGCAGGCCATGACCTGGTCGGGCATCGAGCTGTTCATCGAGCGGGTCAAGACGCTGGACCCCGACTTCGTGTTCCGCGACGCCGACGTGTCGGCCGTGAGCGCCATTTGCCGCAAGCTCGACAGCAACGCCCTGGCCATCGAAATCGCCGCCGCCCGGGTGCGCACCTTTGGCATCCAGGACCTGGTAGGCCTGCTCGACGGCAGCTTCCGCCTGCAAATGACCGGCCGGCGCACCGCCCTGCCCCGTCATCGCTCACTCAGTGCGACGCTGGACTGGACCTATTCCATGCTCACCGCCAGCGAACAGGCCATGTTGCGCCAGTTGGCGGTCTTTACCGGGTCGTTCACCCTTGAGGCCGTCAAGGCGATGACCGTCACACGCGACGCCTTGCCGTTGCTCGAAAGCCTGATGGACAAGTCGCTGCTGATCACCGCCCAATCCCAACCGCTCAAGCGTTACCGCCTGCTGGAAACCACCCGCGCCTACGCCCTGGAAAAACTCGCGGAGCAAGGCGAGTCCGACACCACCCGTGAACACCACGCGCGCTACGCACTGGGCGTGGTGCAAGAGGCCGGCCAGACGCTGGACAGCCTCACGCCGGAAGCCTGGGTGGCGCTCTACGGCCCGGAAATCAACACCCTGCGCGCCGCGCTTGAATGGGCGTTTTCGGCGTCTGGCCAGCCGTCCACCGGCATCGAACTGACCCTGGGCGGCGTGCCGCTGTGGTTGCGCCTGTCGTTGGTGAGCGAATGCCGCGCCTGGGTAGACAAGGGCCTGGCCAGCACCACCGAACTGACGCTGCGCCAACGCATGCTGCTGCAAACCGCCCGGGCCAGCGCGCTGATGCTCACCTACGGCACCGGCGGCCCCTTGCGCGAAGCCTGGCGCCAGGTGCGCGAAGACGCCCGTGAGCTGGGCGATGCCGAGCACAAGCTGCGCGCCCTGTGGGGCCTGTGGAGCGACCGGTGCAGCTGCAACCAGTACGTGGAAGCGCTGGAATTGGCCGAGCGCTACATCAGCCTGAGCCACAGCGCCAACCAGCAGTTGCTGGGTAAACGCATGCGCGCCGTGGCGTTGTTTCACATGGGCGACTTGCCCGGGGCCCGGCTCAATATCGACGAGGCCTTGGGCGCACCCTGCGCACCACGCTCGCACATCATCGACGTGCACTTCGACCAGCGCATCGCCGCGCGTGGCCTCAAGGCCCAGGTCCAACTGCTCGAAGGCGACGTGGACGCGGCGCAGCGCCTGATGGGCCAATGCGTGGACGCCGCCATCATCCTCGACCACCCCGCCACCCTCTGGTACACCCTGTGCCTGGGCGCGATTCCCCTGGCGCTGTTGACCTCCAACCTGCCCAAGGCCCGTTATTACCTGGGCCTGCTGCAAGACAGCACCACCCTGCAAGACCTGCACATCTGGCGGCAATTTCGCCTGTGCTTTGAAAGCGTCCTGTTGATCCGCCAGGGCTCGCCCGAAGAAGGCGTGCCGCTGCTGGGCGAAGCGCTGCACCCGCTGCACGGCCAGGGCGACAGCCAGTTGTACAGCCTGTTGCGCTGCGAATATGCGCTGGGCCTGGCGCGCCTGGGCCTGGAAAAACTCGCCCTGGAAGTGCTGGAAGACACCCTGCAACTGGCCATCGGGCGGCATGAGCGCTGGTTCCTGCCACAGGTGCTGCGAATCAAGGCACAAGTGATCCTGCGCCAGGCCCACTACGGCTCGGTAGACCAGGCCAAAGTGCTGCTGCGCCAGGCCTGGGTGGACGCCCAATTGATGGGCGCGCACTTCTGGCGCGCACAGATCGCCGCCGACCTTGCACGGTTGCAAGAGCCTAAAATGCGCATCGCCACACTGCCGCGCTTGCACCACCGCTGAGCCCTGCGCCCGCCCGTGGGAGAGCAATCGCGCTCCCGCTGGCGGGCGTTATGAGCGCGTCATTTCACGCCTGTGAAAGCTTGTGAGATGTTGTCAAAAAAGCCGTTTTCACTGCCTGCCAGCCCCTACTATCCAGTCCTCGTGCGCCCCCATCTACATGGACTGAACCGATGATCAACCGCCCCGAAAAAGCCGCGACGCCCCGCGTCGATCAACCCAAGGCCCCCGAACGCATTTTTGACGCTGTGCTCGACAAGGCCAGGACCCTGGCCGCCTCGGCCTCGGGCGGCAAGACCTTCAAACCCAAAGTACTCGCCGCCAAGCCTGGCGAGGGCCCGCAAAAGCCCGTCGACTTCAAGCCCGACGACTACAAGGCCGTCACCGCCCTGCCCGCCAAGCTGGACATCGACACCCTCAAGGTGGTGTCCGAGGACAAGGACGCCGGGGTGATTTATTTCGAGCAGGACGGCAACAAACTCAAGATCACCCGCCAAGGTGCAGAAGACGTCCAGGCGGGCTTCGACACCCTCAAAGGCATGCACTTCGGCCACGCCGTGGCACCGGTCAACCAGGGCGGCCCCGATGAAGGCACGCCGCTGTTTGACCTGCTGCACACGCTGGCCGAAACCCAGGGCACCCCGGCGGGCAAGGCCATCCTTGAAAGCCTGCGCAACCCCGACCAGCAACTGCTGCGCGAAGACAGCGACAGCGTGCGCCTGGCCAATATCAAGTCCGTGGGCAAGGCTGAAGACCGCGTGATCAAGGTCGCCCTGGAAAACGGCAAGACCCTGGTCATTTCCGACACTCTCACCCCCCAGGCCTTCGCCACCTTCACCCAGGCCGGCATCACCAAAGAGGCCCTGGCCGACGGCAAGGCCAAGGGCTTTGAAGAAGTCACCCGGCTGCCGGGCGACCTGGACTTCAGCCAGCTCAAGGTGGTGGCCGAAGACACCGGCGCCGGGGTGATTCTGTTCGAACACCAAGGCCACAAATACATGATCGCCCAGTCCGAAGCCAACCAGCCGCAACCGGGCGACGACCTCGTCAACCCCAACCCGAATGCCGGCGGCACCTTCTACAACTTCCTGCACGCCGTGCACGCCAGCGAAGGCAGCCAGGCGTTCGACTACATCAAGAACGCCCAGTCCCTGCCCGGCCAGGAACTGCTGCGCAAAGACGAGGCCAGCCTCAAGCTGAGCGACATCAGCAAGGTCGACACGCCAATGGACGGCATCGTCGTGGTCAACCAGGCCGACGGTAAAGTGCTGGTGGTGTCCAAAGACATCACTCCCCAAGCCTTCGCCGCCTACACCACCCAGGGCCAGACCCTGGCGGGCATCGAAAAGGCCAAGGGCGACGGCTACACCCTGGCGGGCCCCGACGCCTACCTGGGCTCTACCGAAGACATCATGAGCGTCGGCGGCGCTGGCGATTACGGCCCCGGGCTGATCGCGTTCACCCAACGCAAACCCGGGGGCGGCGAAGAGAAAATCGTGGTGGCCGAAGACACCAACCCGCAAATGTTCGGCCAGATCTCCAGCTACCGCACTGACATCGCCGCGCAGACCACCGACATCGACAAACTGCGTGCCGACAACGGCCTGCCGCCGCTCAAGGACGTCTCGGTGGACAACCTGGCCACCACCGAAAAAGACGAAAGCGGCAACCCGTTGTCGGTGCAGGACCTGTCCATGAAAACCCTGGTGGACAGCTACCGCGCCGGGGTCAAGGACGGCAGCATCGCCAAGGACGACCCACGCGCCAAGTTCCTGCGTGCGGTGGAAGCCCGCAGCATGGCCGACAACGGCATGTCGATCATTCCCGAGCATGGGTTTGGCAACCAGGGCATCGCCACCACGCCCATCGACGTCACCTCGCGGGACGTGCGCGACAACATCTTCGACACCAAGGCCATCGACCAGACCATCAACGACCTGCTGGGCGACTCGACCATTCAGCACGACATCAAGGCCAACCATGATGCGGCGTTGGGCAAGGTCGACGGCGGCCAGGCCAAGGTCGATGAAACCCGCCAGAAACTGGTCGACAGCACCTCGTCCGAGAACTTCACCAAGTACATCAAGTCGCTACAAGACAGCGGCAAGACCGAGCTGGCCACCCAGGAGATCCAGACCGCCTACAGCGCGCTGGCCGACATCGACCCGGCCAAGGCCGACAACTTCCTGCAAAACCTGCAGATCGACGGTTACACCGACGCCGTTGAAAAGCTGATGGACGACCCGAGCAAAATCTCCGACGACAACACCGCCCTGGCCACGACCGACAACACCCTGGCGATTCTGTCGATGCTCAAGGGCGGCGCCGACGGCCTGCCGCGCCAGGCGCTGGGGGTGTACTCCAAGTTCGTCGACCAGTTGCTCAAGGACAAAAACGCCGCCGCCGACTTTGGCAAGGCGATGATTTCCCTGGGCGACACCTGGCAGAAAAACGGCGTGATCAGCTTCAGCGACATCGAGCACGCGGTGAGCAAGGAGATCATGCCCAACCTGAGCGAGGAGAACCGCAGCGCGTTCACCAAGAACCTCAACTTCCTCAAGGACAATGGCGTGCTCGGCTCGGTGGGCGGCGCCATCGGCATGGGCCGCATCGTCTACCAACTGGCAGGCCAGGGCGGCAAGTTGGCGGACACGCCCATGAAGCGCCTGGGCATCGCCAACGACTTCCTCGGCTTTTTGGGCACCGGCTCGCACTTCGCCACGCTGGGCCTTAAGGTCTACGACAAATTGCGCGGCACCAACGCCTACAAACTGATGGGCTTCGACCGCTCCCTGCCCGACCTGTGGGCCAAGCCCGGCGAGGGCTACCACGCCCTGCCCAAAGACGCCGAAGCGGTGCAAAAGAAGTACTTCGACATCGTCGACCAGGCCATGGACGACGGCAAGGACGTGGGCAAGGTGCTCAACAGCGGCGGCTGGAGCGATGAAGGCGCGAAGAAGGTGCAAGAGGGCATAGAGAAAGGCATCGCCAGCCGTGGCGGTGTGGCCGGTGCAGGCTTTGGGGCCAAGTTCGCCAGCAGCGCGATCAAAGTCATCGGCATGGCCACCGACGTGGCGGGTGGGGTGATCAGCGTGGTCCAGGCCGCCTTCACCCTGCGCGACGGCGTGCGCGAAAAAGACCCGGTAAAAATTGCCTCCGGCTCGCTGTCCATGGCGGGCGGCGTCAGCAGCCTGGTGGCCGCAGGCGGTGGCGTGCTCAGCACCCTGGGCGTCACCGGCCGTATCATCCCGTTCCTGGGGCCGGTGGGCTTTCTGATCTCCGGGGCGCTGTCGTTTGTCGGCGCGATCCTGAGCACCGTGCAGTCGCACAAACTGCACAAGATCTCGATGCAGAACTGGAACCAGATCCAGGACTTCAAACAAGACGGCCTGCTCAAGCCCAACGGCGACGAAGCCTATGTGTGGCTGCAAACCTACCTGTCCGACTGGGGCCAGCGCGACGCACCGCAAGACCAGAGCATCTTCGACTTTCGCAAGGAAGAATGGGACGCGCGCTCCAGCATCCGTGGTGGCGACCACCGCCGCGACCATCCGGACTACATCGGCGACGGCAACAACCGCAACTCCGAAGACTACAAATACTCACTCAAGCCTTCGCAGTGGACCAACGACAACCACGACATCATCTGGCGCGTGGGCGACGGCTACGGCGGCCCCTACCACGATGTCGACAACAGCTGAGTACACGTCCCAATAGTGAGCGGGCTGCTTTGCAGCCCCCTCAACAACACCGCGATTTGCCGTGCACCCTCCCCCTCCCGGTTGACGAACACCGTGCGTCAGATCAACCGCGCCGCCACCAGCCAGTCCGCCACCGCTTGGAACGCCGCATCCGGCACCGGGTCCCCCGGCACGGTTTTGCGGGCGATGGTGTCGGCCAACGCTTTGTCCGGCGCCTGGGGCAGCCCCAGGTCGTAGGCTTCTTGCAGCATCGCCAACGCGTCCTCGGGCGCCGCGCGGCAGACCACCACCGGCACCGGGGTTTCGCCGCGCACGTAGCGTACGCCGATCACCCAGCCGTCGGTGGTGCCGATGGTCATCGAGGCCCGGGCCAGGCCCAGTTTGGTGGCCAGCGCCTGCATCTCGTTACGCTGGCGCCGCCGTTCGCTCTTGATCAGCGGGTCGCCGTCGATGTCCTTGCGTTCGCGCTTGGTTTCGCTGCGGGTCATTTTCATGTCGCGGCCAAACAGCCAGCGCTGCATCAACACGTCCACCCCGCCGACTAAAATGAACGCGGCCAGCACGGTCAACACCAACGGTTTGAGCACCAGGAAAAACGTCGACTCGATGCACCCCGCTCCACAGCGCGACGACTCCATCAGCGCCTGCAACGCATGGCGCCCCACCACGTAAAACGCCACCGCCAGCACATGCACCTTGACCAGGCCCTTGATGAACTCCACCAGGTTGCGCAGCGCAAAAATCTTCTTCGCCCCCTCCGCCGGGTTGATGCGCTTGAACTCCGGCTTGATCGGGTCCACCGAAAACACAAACCCGCGCATGGTGATGATGTTGGTCAAGATCACCACCCCGGTGGTCACGGCCATCACCGGCAACGTGATGCTGATCAGCAGCTGTTCGGCATGCCCAAGCACCCGTGGCCACACCGTGGCAAACGGTTCGATGTAGATCTGCGCGGTGAGGTCCAGCAGCGCCGTCACCTGGGCCTGGGCACGCGGGGCGAGGATGGAAATGCACAGCGTGCAAAACAGGATCACCATGCCCGACACCAGGTCCTGGCTCTTGGCGACCTGGCCCTTTTTGCGCGCGTCCTTGAGCTTTTTGTCCGTGGCGGGCTGGGACTTCTCTTCGCTGGTATCGGCCATGGCTTACTCCACGCCCGCCAGGGTCTTGAGCAGCTCGACGGTGCCGCGAAATTCCGCCAGTTGGTCGAGCATCACCGGGATCAAAAAGCCGATGTAGATCACCATCAAAATCGAGAAAAACAGGTTTTTCACCGGCAACGACAAATCAAAGATGTGCAGGTTCGGCGCCATCCGCGACAGGTACGCCAGCATCAGGTCGGTGACCAGCAACGCAATGATCAGCGGCGACACCATCAGCACGCCCACCCGCATGATCTGGTCCAGGATCGACAGCACCGCCAGCAGCGCCGAGTCGGCAAACACCGGGGTGAACGAGGTCACCGGCCACAACTGATAGCTGTGGTAATAGCCGTCGACCATCAGGATAAAACCCCCGGACATGAAGAACAGCGTGATCAACATCACCGTGAGCAACGTGGACATCACACTCGATTCCCCGGTGGAGAGCGGGTCCACCAGCTGCGCCATGGTCGAGCCGCGTTGCAGGTCGATCAACTCCCCCGCCACCTCTGCGGCCCAGAACGGAATGCCAAACAGCAACCCGATAAGGATGCCGATCAGAAACTCCTTGATCAGCAACCCGGCGATAAACAGGCTGCCGTGCTCGGGCATCGAGGTGAGCGCGCCAAACACCGGCAGGAACATCGGCACCGAAATGGCCACGGCCACGCAGCCGCGGATCATGCCGGTAAGGCCCAAACGGTTGAACGCCGGGGTGATCACCACCACGCCCATGGCGCGGCAGGCGGCCAGCGAGGCCGAGCTGATCACCGGGTAGGCGACTTCCAGAAACTGTGCGGTCAGGCTGGCATCCATGGGCGGTCAGCGCGTCCACAACGGGAAGTTGTCGAGCACCTGGCTGCCCAGTTCGCCCACCTGCCCGGCCAGCACCGGCCCCAGGAACACGATGGTCAGCAACACCGCCACCAGCTTCACCACCTGGGGCAGGGTCTGGTCCTGGATCTGGGTCAGCGCCTGGAACAGGCCCACGCTCAACCCCACCAGAATTGCCACGCCCAGCGCCGGGGCAGAGAGCATCAGCACGGTCATCAGTGCCTGTTTCATCAATGACAGAAAAACATCCTGGCCCATCGCGCGTGCCTCAGCCGTAACTCAGAATCAAACCGTGCATCAGGCGCGACCAGCCGCTCAACGACACGAATAAAAAGATCTTCAGCGGAATCGATATCAGGTTGGGCGACACCATCGACATGCCCATCGCCATCAGCACGTTGGACACCAGCAAGTCCACCACCAGAAACGGGATGTACAGCAAGAACCCGATCTCGAACGCACGGGTCAACTCCGAGCTGACAAACGCCGGGATCAGCACCACCAGGTCGTCGTCACGCAGGTCGGCGCGAGCCTCCGGCGACCAGATTGTCTCGGTGGCCTGCACGAAAAAGCCGCGTTCGGATTCGTTGGCAAACCGTGCCAGGTGCGCTTGCAATGGCGGGCGCAGGGCATCGCCCAGGTCCTTGAGCTGCTCGACATGTTCGATGTTCAAGTCGCGCCCCTCCACCTGGCGGTACATGTCGCCGATCAAGGGCGTGGTGACGTACACCGACAGGATCAGCGCAATGCCGTACAGCACCATGTTCGGCGGCGTCTGCTGCACGCCCAGGGCGTTGCGGATCAGGAACAGCACCACGGAGATCTTCATGAAACCGGTGAGCGTCACCACCGCCAAGGGGATCAACCCGATGGTTGCCACCACCAGGATGATCTCGATCAGATTGGGCTGGTAACCGGTCATGGGGTGGCGAAACTCAGCAGGCGCACACCCAGGCCGTCACCGATTTTCACCAGTTGGCCCTGGCCCACGCGGCGGCCGTTGACCAGCAGGTCGACGCCGTCCACGGTCGGGGTATTGAGTTGCAGCAGGCTACCGGCGCCCAGCTTGCGCAATTGCGCCAGGGTCAGTTCCAGGTTGCCCACCTGGCACACCAGCGTGAGGGGCAAGTCATCCAGCGCGGCGGCGGCATCAACGTCTGTCATGGTGTTCTCCAGTTCCAAAGGGGGCACTTTCATTTCTTCCAGCAGCCGTAGCGCCGCACCGTCGCGCTGGCAGCGCGCCTGCAAGCGGCCGCCCAGCTCCAGCAATAACCCGGCACCGGCTTCCAGCATCAGCACGTCGCCCGGCTGCAAGCTGCGCAACTCGCCCAGGCTCAGCCACTGGCGCCCGGCAACCACCGCCAGGGTCTGGCGCAGCGCGGGCAGCGGGTCGGGCTCCAGCGCCACGTGCTGGGTCAACAGTTGCGCCACCGACACGGCGGCAGCTTCGCTCAGGTCCAGCTGTGCAGGCATCGCGGGCAGCGCGTCGAACTGCAACGCCAGGGCCAGGTGCACCGCGTAGGGCGCGGTGTCTTGGGCAATGTCCAGCACCTGCACGGGCTGGCCCAACAGCTGTTCCAACGGCTCGATCAGGTCCAGCAGCGCCAGTTCCAGCAACAAGGCGCGCGGCAGGGCCGGCAACTGCTGGGCGTCAAACGACAGCGCCAGAGACGCCAGCACCTGCTCGAGCGCCTGGGCCTGCAGCCGCAAGCGCGCCGGCGCCTGGCCGAGCGACAGCAAGACATCACACGGCGCGGCCAGCGCAGGCACATCGGCGGCCCAGCGCACGCTCAACGCCTGCCCGGCACAGCGGCCCTGCCAGGGCCGACGGCGCCGGTGCAGCTGGTTATGCAACGCCAGCAGCGTCGGGTCGTAGCAGTCCAGTGACGGCGCCAGGGAGCCGGCAAGGGCGACAATCATGGGGCTACACCGTGTTCTTCGCGCAGCTCACCCGCCCGGCGCTCGTGGCTTTCGCGGCCCTCCAGCAGGCTTTGCCAGGCATCGGACTGGCGCTGGCGGTTCAGGCGTTCCTGGCGAAACAGTTCGCGCTCACGCTCCTGGCTTTGCAGGGTGATGGAGACTTGCGTCACGTCCTCTTCCAGCGCCATCGCGTCATCGGACAACCCGCGCAAGCGGTCCTGCGCCGCCTGCCAGCTGGCCACCGACAGCCCGTCGCTCAACGCCGCGTAGATTTCGCCCGCCTCCAGCGCCACGGCCTCACGGTGCAGGCGCAGTTGCTCCTTGGCGTCGGTCAATACGCCGTGGGTCTGTGCGCAGCGCTGCTGCTGGGCGGCCAGTTGGCTGGCGGCGCGCTGTTCACGCAGCACCCGCAGGGTTTGCAAGGTGCGCAGTTGTTCGGTCTTCATCAGATCATCTCCATCGTCATGCCAGCACTTGCCGCATGCGGATCAATGTGTGTTCAAGGGAACTGGGTTCATCGGCGTTCTGGCGCAAAAAGGCCTCGATGGCGCCGTGGCGTTGGATCGCCTCGTCGGCCAGCGGGTCGCTGCCGGCGGAGTACTCCCCCACGCGAATCAGCATTTCGATTTCGCCGTAGCGCGCCATCAGCTCGCGGATGCGCTGGGCCAGGCGCTTGTGTTCCTCACCGGCGACGTGGTCCATCAGGCGGCTGCGGCTGCGCAACACATCCACCGCCGGGAAGTAGTTGCGCTGGGCCAGTTCGGCGCTCAGGACGATGTGCCCGTCAAGAATCGAACGGGCTTCCTCGGCCACCGGGTCGCTGGCGGCATCGCCTTCGGTGAGCACGGTGTACAGCGCGGTGATGCTGCCCTTGGGCCCCGGGCCTGCGCGCTCCAGCAGGCGCGGCAGGGTCGAGAAAAACGACGGCGGATACCCGCGCCGGGTCGGCGGCTCGCCCACGGCCAGGCCGATTTCGCGCTGGGCGCGGGCAAACCGGGTGAGGCTGTCCATCAGCAGCAACACGTTGCGGCCCTGGTCGCGGTGGTATTCGGCCAGGGTGGTGGCGACAAACGCCGCCCGCACCCGCTCGGCCGCCGGGCGATCGGAGGTGGCCACCACCGCCACCGTGCGGGCGCGGGCCTTGGCGTCCAGTTGCACGTCCAGCAGCTCGCGCACTTCGCGGCCGCGCTCGCCGATCAGGCCGATCACAATCACGTCCGCCTCGCTGTTGCGGATGATGCTTGCCAACAGCGACGACTTGCCCACGCCCGGCTCACCAAAGATGCCCATGCGCTGGCCGCTGGCCAGGGTCAACAGGCCGTCGATAGAGCGCACCCCCAGCGCCATGGAGCGCTCGATCAATTGCCGGGAAAACGGCGCGGGCGGCTCGGCGTGCAGCGGGTAATGCTGCATGGCCAGGGTCGGCGGCACGCCGTCGCCGTCAAGAAACTCGCCCAGGGGGGTGATGACCCGGCCCAGTTGCGCATCGCCCACGGCCACGCCCAGGCTTTCGCCGGTGGCGGTGATTTGGGTGCGGGTCGACAAGCCTTCCATGGAGCCGATGGGCGACAGGATCGCCTCGTCGCCATCAAAACCGATCACTTCGGCGCTCAGGCCGCGCCCGCTCACCGGGTCGCTCAATTGGCACAGTTCACCAATGCTGGCACCGGCCACACTGGCCCGCAGCAACACCCCGCGAATGCTCAGCACAGTGCCGTGCATGGGGCGCAAGCGGGCCTGGGCCAGGCGCTCGGTCAGGCGTGGCAGCAACTGCTCAAGGCTCATGCCACACCTTCTTCGGCGAACGGCAACAAGGCCCGGCGCAACGTTTGCAGTTGCGCCTCAAGGCCCAGCTCCACGGAACCTGCTGGGCTGCTCAAACGGGCCTGGCCGACGCCCAGTTGCACGTCGCCTTCCACGCTGATGCCGTCATTGCGCAGGCGTTGGCGCAAGGCGCTGACTTCGGCGGGCGGCACCCACAGGGTCAGGGCCTGGCCCTGGCGAAAACCACTCAGGGCCTGGCGTGTGCAGCGCAGCACGCGGTCGGTGGTGTCCAGCTCGCCGAGCACTTCACGCACGATGCCCAGGGCCAGGTCGGCCAGTGACGCTTCAAGCCCGGCCAGGTAGTGCTGCACCTGGGTCTGGGTGTCTGCCAGCAACTGCGCCACTTGGCCTGCGCCCTCCTGGCGGGCGCTTTCAAACCCCTCGGCGCGGGCGGCTTGCAGCCATTGGTCGCTGTCGGCCTTGATCTGTTCGGCCTGGGCCTTGGCGGCTTGCAAAAAGGCAAACCCTTCGGTCCACAGCGCCGCCTCCTCGGCGCGCAAAATGCGCGCGGTGGGACGGGTCGGCAATTCACGCATGGGGGACGTCCTCGGCCAGTAAATGGGCGGCAACGGTCTGCACGATTTCCAGGTCACGCGGCAACCGGCTGCTGTAGCCCCGGGGCGCGTTGAAGCGCAGTTGCAACCAGCCGCGCAAGGGCAGCGGCTGGGCGTGCAACCAGGCGGCAACACAGGTGAGGCCGTCGCGGTCGATGGCCTCGATCAACTCGGCAGGCTCACGCAGCAGGTCGGCCGCGCCGCCCAGTTGGCGGTGCGCCAGCGCCACGCTGAACACGTCGCTGCCCAGCCCTTCGCGCAGTGCGTTGACCACCTCGCGGCGGATCTCCCGGCTCAAGGTCGCGCCATGCCAGATCGCCCCGCACACCCTGGGCAGGCGGGCAAATTGCGCGGGGCTGAGCAGCAGCACCGGCAAGTCGTCGGGCGACGGCGCCAGCAGGCGACCCAATGGCGCCAACTGGTGATGGGCAATCAGCAAGTGCTCCAGGCGCCGCTGAAAACGCGGCTGGGCCTGCATCGCTTGCAGCGCCTGGTCCGGCAACCCTTCGGCAAAACACGCGCCCAGGCTGTGCAGGCCCACGAACTGCAACGGCTCGGCGATCAGCGCCTGCCAACGTTCAGACAGGCTCATTCAGCCTCCTTGAGCACATACAAGGCCTTGGACTGGCGACGCGCCCATTGCTGGCGGGCCAATACGCCGCACGCGCCGAGGGCGATCAGCAACAGGCCGCCGAACAGCAAGCGGGCCTGGTTGAGGTTGTCTTCGAGTACCCACACCCCCAAAAAGCGCGCCAGGCGCGGTTGCGCCGGGTTCTGGCTGATGGACACGGCGGCCTTGATGGCCGTCACCGAGACGCCTTCGTAGCTCAGGCCGGAAATGCCGTTGGCCACCAGGGTCTTGATCTGCGGGATCAGGGTGTTGATGTCGGTGCCCGGGTCATACCGCACCAGCACCGAGGCCGATGACGGCGAGATCACCCGCTTGAGCAGGTCGTTGTCCGGCAACACCACGTGCACGCGGGCCGACACGATGCCGTCGATTTGCGACACCGAGTGCGACAGCTCCTCGCTCAGCGCATAGACCATCTGCGCCCGCTCCTGCACCGGCGAAGACACCAGGCCGTTACCCTTGAACACCTCGCCCATGTTGGAAAAGGTCTGCTGGGGCAGGCCGGCGTTGTCGAGCAGGGTCATGGCTTCGGCAAAGCGCTGTTCGTCGACCACCACCTTGAGCTGCCCGTTGTCCTGCACCTTGCGCGAGGCGGGGATGCCGTCGCGTTGCAGCACGGCGACCATGGCGTTGGCTTCGCGCTCGCTGAGGTTGGTGTAAAGGTCCATGTCGCAGGCTTGCAGGAGGCAGGCCAGCAGGCTGATCAGCAGCAGGCGCAGGGCACGGTTTGGGCTTGGCATGGCGTTATTGACCCTTGAGCAGCGTGTTGGCGGAACCGGAGATCTGCGTGGCACCGCGCACCACCATCTGGGTTTCGATGGAGTAGTCGAACATCTTGCCCAGCGAGTGCACGATCTGGTCGACCTGTTGCTCGCCGACCTTCTTGGCGCCGCCCGCGCTCGCAGGCTCGCCAGCCGGCGGCGCCGCGCCGCGCAGGTCAGCGGCGGCCACCTGGGGCGGCGCCGACGGGTTGTTGGTGAGCAAATCGGCGCGCTCGGTAAACGTGCGCGAACGGTCGATGAAACTGTTCAGGCGCTCCATCAGGCCCGAGCCGATCTGGTGCGGGCTTGCGCCTTCGGGCATGCCCTTGGCCGTGTTGGCCATGTGCTCGAACAGGTTTTGCGAGGCCCCGGCGGGCCCCGCGCCAGCGGACGGCGGCAAGGCCGTGGCGCCAGCGGCGAGACTGATGGTCATGGCGGCTCCTTATTCCTCGTCGTCGTCGGACAAGGCGTCGTTCAGGATTTCCTGCATCTTGGGCATGATGATGAATTGGCCACCGATCATGACCGCGTTCTGCACCAGCGCCGTGTTGAAGTCGGCGTCGCTGGTGTCACTGGGTTCATTGGCCTTGGCGTTATCCACGGCGGCATTGAACTTGGCCTCCGGGGTGGCGCCACCCGGCGCGAGGTTGCTGTCTACGGCGGTTACGGACATGGTGCTGCTCCTTTGCTGGGATGGGATCGATCAAGGACTCTCGGTACTCACCTGGGCACCCCGGAACACCCGCACGCCGCGCTCGCGCGCCACCACGGGAGCCGCCTTGGGCTGCAGGTGATCCACATGCTGCTGGACCAGCGCCAGGTACGGCGGCGGCCCGGACACAAACACTTCATCGCCTTCAGGGCCATTGCGCATGGACAGCTGCTGGCCAAACACGTCCAGCCCGCTGAGATAGCCTTGCAACTGGTCCAGGTTCAGGGCGTTGGCCTTGAACAGTTTGGTGCTGATTTCGTCGCTGGCATTGAGGTACAGCAGCGTGCCGTCGAAGTACCAGGTGAGCCCGTTGGTGCTGCACAGGGTTTGCAGAAATTCCCCGGCCGTGGCGGCCCGCACGGTGCTGCGGGCCTTGCCGCGCACTTTGTCGGAGAGCACCACCGGCAGGTCCAGGTTGTGGCCGAACTCTTCGAGTGCGCTGCGGATGTCCTGGTCCACCAATACGTAGGCGTAGGGTTTGGCGAACCACTCGGGCTCGTCATCGGCAGTGGCCCTGGGCGCATTGAGCAACACCGAGAGGCATAGGAGTGCCATGCAAAATATGCTTACATGGCGGGCGCCCCTGCCTGACGAGTTGTGACGATGACCAAACAATTTTTGCTGGCGGCCAGCCTGGTGCTGGCTGCCTGTTCCAGTAAACCTGCGACGGATACCGATCGCTCCCTGCAACTGGCCAACGACCTGAGCAAACGCGGCGACTACGCCAGCGCGGCGGCGCTCTACGAGCGGGCAGCCCAGCAACCCGGCGCAGGCATCGACCTGTGGCTCAAGCTGGGTCAGGCACGCCTGGCCGCCAACGATGCGGTCAGCGCCGAACGCGCCTTCCAGCAAGCGCTGGACCTGGACGCGAAAAACCCCGACGCCCTGCTCGGCCTGGGCACCGCCCAATTGCGCCTGGGCAAGACCGCACGCGCCATCAACGCGCTGACTCAAGCCGCCGACCAGGGCCACCAACCCGTCGCCTACACGCGCCTGGGCATTGCCCAGGTGCTCAACGGCCAGGCCCGCGCCGCACAAACCGCCTTTGCCAAAAGCCTGAGCCTGCAACCCGACGACCTCGACAGCCGCTGCAACCTCGCGCTGGCCTACGCCTTGGGCGGGCAGGCGCAGCAGGCGCTGGACACCATCGCCCCGCTCGCCCAGTCCCCGCGCGCCCTGCCCCGGCACCAGCGCAACGAACTGCTGATCATGGTGCTGGCCGGTTACGAGCAACGCATCTCGAACCTGGCCCTGGACGACATCCCCGCCGCCGAGCGCGAGCGCCTGATCGGCGAAGCCAAACGCATCAAGGCGATTGCCGATCCGGTGGCCCAGGCCAAGGAGCTGGGGCTGGTCGACACCCATTGAGCGACGGCTCATTGACCACCTCCGGGGGCGCCGGCCTTGGCTTCTTGCTGGGCCTGGCGACGTTGCAACTGCTCGCGGTCAAACCCTTCGATATACACCTGCGCCGCCCGCCCGACCGGGGCGGCCATGGCCGGGCCAGTGGCGCGGCCTTGGACCAGGTCCTGGCGCTGCTCCACCATCTGCATCAGGTTCAAGTTGTTGGCACAGCCCAAGGCCAAGGTCGGTTTAAAGTCCCCGTCCAGCCCGATCTCGTCCTTGGCCGCCGGCTGCTGGCACTGGCTCGGCACCCCGCTGCCCTGAAACTCGGACGAGTAATACACCGGGTCCAGATGAGTCTTGCAGCCCATCAACAACACCGGTAACAGCACCAAAACGCGCGAAGTCTTCATGGCGGGCTCCGTGATCAATTCATGTAAAAGCCGAACGCGCCGCCACTGCGCGGCCCCGTCGCCGCCGCCGTCGCAGGTTGAGCGTCCAGCGGCGTGGCCAGCGTGCGGCTGCGCACCGGCTCCACCAGGTACGGCGTGATCAAGATCACCAGCTCCGTCTCGTTGCGCTGAAAACGCTTGGAGCGAAACAGGTTGCCCAGCACCGGCAGGTCGCCCAGCAACGGCAGCTTTTCAATGTCCTGGCTGCTCTCGCGCTGGAACAGACCGGCGATCGCGAAGGTCTGCCCGCTGCCCACTTCAACCCGGGTGTCGGCGCGGCGCACGCTAAAGGACGGCACATGGAAATTGCCGAAATCCACGGTGCCGCCACTGACCACGCTGCTCACTTCGGGGCGCACCTGCAGGGCGATCCGGCCGCTGGGCAGCAGGGTCGGGGTAAACAGCAGCGACACGCCGAAGGACTTGTATTCGATGCCCACCAGGTCGCGGTTGACCGGCACCGGGATCGCCACTTCGCCGCCCGCCAGAAAGCTTGCGGTCTGCCCGGTCATCGCGGTGATGTTGGGCTCGGCCAGCACCTGCAAAATTCCGTTGGCTTGCAGTGCGTCCAGCATGCCGTCGATGTTCACATTGCCCGACCCGGCCCCCGCCGCCGCCAGCCCGCCGGTGGTCGCCGCCGCCAGCGGGCCGCCGGTGATCAGGCCAAACGAAAAGGTGCCGTTGTTGAACATGGCGTTCCAGTTGACCCCGTAATGCAGCAGCTCCGAACGCGACACTTCGGCAAAGCGCACACGCAGGTTCACTTGCGCGGCACCGGCGTATTCGGTGGTGTTGACCGCGCTCTGAAAGCCCTGGCCCTGGGCATTGAGCAAGGCATTCAAGTCGGTGGCCTCGCCCACGCTGCGCACGGTGCCCTGGGCAATCAAGCGGTTACCGGCGCCGCTGACCTGCGCGGTGCTGCCGGGGTGCAATTGCTGCATGGGCGCGGTCACCGCCTGGGTTGCACTGCTGACCGCCAGGTTGAGGCTGGCGACCTGTTTGCCGTCGCTGCCCAGCGCGATCAGGCTGGTGTTGCCCGGCGCCTTGCCAAAGATGTAAATCGTGCCCGGGGACACCACCTGCAAATCGGCGATGCCGGGCTCTGCCACCAGCACCGATTCCACGGGCGCCGCAAAGTGCAGGATGCGCCCTTCGCCCGACGCCAGGTTGATCGCGCCCTGGGCGCCATTGGCAATGTCCTGGGCCACGCACACAGACGACACCCACACCAGCAACAACAGAACAAAACGGATCATGAGGCAGACGCCAGGGAAGTGACGGAAGCCGCGCCAACCGCGCGACGGTTCGAGATATCGGTGAGGCTGATGGTGACCAGCGCTTGCAGGTTGTACTCGGTGGCCAGCTCGCGAAACGACAGCACTGCCAGCTCCAGCTCACCGCGCATCACCAGGCGGCGCAGGGTGCGACGCAGTTCGGGATGCACCAGCAACACCGCGCTGTTGGCTTCGCGGATTTTGTCGCAGGCACTGCGCAGTTGGGTGAGCAAGGCGCGGTTGACCTCTTCGGGGATGGCGTCGCGGTTGGGTTCTTGACGGCGCAGGGAGGCGCGCAACTGGTCTTCCAGCCCCGGCGCCAGCACCAGCGCGCCGATCACCCGGTTGCGGTCGGCGTATTGATGGCTGATCTGGCGCGCCAGGGCCGCCCGCAGGTGCTCGGCCAGGCGGCTGGCGTCGGTTTCACGTGCGCCCCACTCCACCATGGCTTCCAGCAAGGCGCGCTGGTTGCGGATCGACACGCCTTCGGCCACCAACAGGCGCAGGGTTTCGGCCACCCGCTGCAACGGCACCAGGCGCAGGGCTTCCTTGACCAGTTCGCCGTAGCTGGCTTCGGTGCGCTCCAGCAACAGGCGGGTTTCCTGGATACCCAGAAAGTCGGCCGCGTAACGGCGCAGGCTGCGCTCCAGCACGCCGCGCAGGACTTCGTCAGGCAGCAAAAACCCAATGCCAGCGTTGCGCAGGGTGTCTTCGTGCTGGCGTTCGATCCAGTGGGCGGCGCGGCTGTTGAGCGGCGAATCGGCTTGCAGCGTGGCGATGTCCAGCAACTGCACGTGCACCGGATCGTCCTGCAACAGCAGGTAGCCCACCGGCATTTCGCCTTCGCTCACCGGCACGCCTTCAAGCGACACGCGGTAGCTGCCCGCCCCGGCTTTTACATCCCGGTAGACCCCGGGCACCGACACGTCCACGCCCAATTCGCTACGCAGGTCGTGGCTCAGGGCTTCGATGCGTTGGCTCAACAACTGGCGTGGCGCGCTCTGCGCCAGGTCGCTGCCCAAGGTCAGCAGCACGCGGGTGTCGGGGACCACGTCGTAGTCTTGCTCGTCCTGCGTTTGCACCACCGGCTCCAGCGGTTCGACCAGCACAGGCGCCTCGACCGGATCGGTGCGGGTATGACGCCGGTACATAAAAAACGCGCCCGTGCCGAACACCAGCGACAGGCCCAGAAACACCCAGGTCGGAAACCCCGGCAACAGGCTGACGCCAATCATGATCAGCGCGGTCAACCCCAAGGCCCGGTAGCTGGCCCCCAGTTGCTTGAGGATTTCACTGCCCAGGTCGCCCGCTTCCCCGTCGCTGTTGACGCGGGTGACCACCGTACCGGCCGCCACCGAAATCAGCAGCGCCGGGATCTGCGCGATCAAGCCGTCACCCACGGTCAGCAGCGAGTAGGTGTGCACCGCCGTGCCAAACGGCATGTCGCGCTCGACCATGCCGATCAGCATGCCGCCCAACAGGTTCACGGCCAGGATCACCAGGCCTGCGATGGCGTCGCCTTTGACGAATTTCATGGCGCCGTCCATCGCACCAAACATCTGGCTTTCGCGCTCCAGCCGCGAGCGGCGGCGACGGGCTTCGGCCTGGTCGATGTCGCCGTTGCGCAAGTCGTTGTCGATGCTCATCTGCTTGCCGGGCATAGCGTCCAGGGTGAAACGCGCCGCCACCTCGGCGACCCGCTCGGCGCCCTTGGTGATGACCACGAACTGCGCCACGGTGATGATCAGAAACACCACCATGCCCACCACCACTTGCCCGGCGATCACAAAGTCGCCGAACGCCTTGACGATGTGACCGGCGTCCCCGTGCAGCAGGATCAAGCGGGTGGTGGTAATGGACAGGGACAGACGAAACAGGGTGCTGAGCAGAATCAGCGGCGGCAGCGCCGAGAACTCCACCGAATGGCCGATGTAGAACGCGACGATCAGGATCAGGATGCTCAGCGCGATGTTGAGGCCGATCAGCGAGTCCACCAGGTAGGTGGGCAACGGGATGATCATCATCACAATCGCCATCAGCATGAAGGCGACGATGATCACGTCAGTGCGCTTGGCGGCGACGCGCGCCATGGCGTTGAGGCGCTGGTTGAGCGTCATGCGGCCACCCTGCGCGCGGCCAGGTAGCGCTTGAAGCACTGGCGGGCCTCGTCCTTGAAGTCGCCGTACCACAGGGCGCGGGCCCGCAGCAGCAACAAGCTGGCGGACTCGCCTTCCAGCGCCACCAGCCGGTCCAGCGCCGACAGCGCACGGCCAGCATCACCGCTGTCGGTGAACGCCAGCACCAGGGAGCGCAACAGGGCGCCGTCCTCGGGCGCCACGCTGGCGGCGATCAACAACATCACCAGGGCCCGCTGGGCCTGGCCGTTGCGCCGATACAGCTCGCCAACCCCCTTGAGCAGTTGCACCGCGTCGTCGTTATCGCGTGACATCAAGCCTGTACCTCCGCGCGTTGCTGTTCGAGGTTGCGGCGCATCTCGATCTCCTCGCTTATCAGGTCATGGGCCAGCGCCTTGATCTCGGGCTCGGCCTCAAGGGTTGGCAAAATGTGCTGCATCACATGCTCCAGCAGCTCCAGCGAACGGGCGCTGCCAAACAGCAACGAATCGACACCGGCGGCACTGGTCAGCGCTTCCAGGTCGCTGCGCAGGGAGCTTTTGGACTGGACCTTGCGCGTCTTGAGCACCGCCTCGAAGGCGGTGGCCTGGCGTGAACTGACCGGGCGAATTGCCTCGACCGGGGCGCTGCGCACATCACTTTGGATCAACGGACGGGGTTCGACTTTCATCCCGGGGCCTTAGCTAAAAAAGCGCAGTCATAAGGTAAACGTGAAGTGTTCGTCGCCACGGGCGAGGACCACTTGATTGTTCTCGATGCGTTCAAGCACCCAGTTGTCCGCCAGCGCTGCCCCGGGGTACAGGCGTTTGCCGCTGTCGTTGATCACGTACGGATGAGTGCCGAACCACACCGCCTGGAAACGCACCCGTGGCCGGGCCGCTTCGGCGCGCACCGCCACGCGGGGGTTAAGGACGATCTGCTGGCCGTAACGCTGGTCGAAGGCTTGTTGCAGGGCGACCCACTGCTCTTTTTGTGCGGACTCGAACGTGCCGACGGCATTGAGTTGGCCGTCCACATCGTTGACTTTCACGCCTTCCAATCTGGCCGCCAGCAGTTGCTGTTCGAGCCAGGCCTTGGCCTGTGCGCGGGACGGTTTGGGCGACGGGCTGACTGCCACCGCCGCCACGGCCTGGGCAGGCGCCGGGTCGTGGCGAAAGGCCAACGCACACGTGCCCACAAACAGCAGCGCGCCCGCCACGGCCCAGGGCAGGTAGCGGTGCCTGGCGGCTGGGGCTTTTTCAACCGCGCCCGGTACGGCCAGGCTCACGCCTGCGTTGCCGATGCGCAGTTGCAACGGCAGGCGCGTGCGGTGGCCGCTGCCTTGGGGCACGTGGATTTCACCGGCAGGCGTGCCGGTAATCACCACATCGCCCCCCAGGGCCTCTACCGCCACAAAGCCTGCGTCGAATCGCAGGCGCAGGTGCAGGTCGGCGATGCCGGGGTCGCTCAGTAACAGGTCGGCCGCGAGCGCGGCGCCAAGGGTATAGACCGGTTGGTCGAGCATCAGGGAACTGCCCTGGTGCAAACCGTGGGTCACAATCAGGGTCGGCACGCCGTTGGCGGCGGGCAGACCTACGCAAATCAAAGCTGTCATGGCTGGGCTTACCCCCTTGAGAATCACAGGGCGCAACCACGCCTGTGCCGATCAGCAACGGTGCAACGGGGTACTGCTTAAGAGGCAGGTATACGGGCGGCGCCGGCGCCGCCCGTATGGCAAATCAGTTCTGCGGACGCTGTTTGGTGGCGTCGAGCTCTGCTTTTTTCGCGGTGCTGATTTCGGTGATCTTGGCCGACTTTTCGATGGCCATGTTGAAGGTTGCTTCCATCTTCGCGATTGCGTCGTCGGCGCCGCCCGAACTTACTGGTGGAGTAGTAGCCATGTTCAATCTCCTTGCATCGATAGGGAAGTTATCCAGTTGCACGTCAGCACACTGAAGGTATGCAAACCGACTCAAACTCTCAGCGTCAGACAGTGAGTCGCCGTCGGTTTGCATGGGACCCATACTACTCACGATCAAAATTCGTTTGCTGTGAAAGCTTGTGAAACGTTTAGACGGACGGTTGTGAAAAATTCGGCTCAACCTGGCGTTGAGCCAAACTCACCTCCTGAACGTCACGGAACTTTCGCCGAAAAAACCCGACAGGCTACAGCCCAATGATTACGGGCCTCTTGGATTAAAAGCGCGGAGATGAAGGCCCGTTCAGGCCGATAAAAACCCGCCGAGGTGGGCTGAGCACACGACGTTTGTCGGAAATAACGCGGGCAACTTCACATTTCTGGCTCATAGCACTTCGCCCAACTTTATAGATATTTCAATTTGTAACAAAAGCGACTTAATCATCGCGTTTTATATCTCGGCGCAGGCGTGCGCGCTGCCACCTTTTGAACTTGCGCACGCCGCTACTTAGTGCCCTTGCACTAACAATTTGGATATAAGACAACTTCCAGGTGCTCTATGACTGCGATCCCGAATGGCCTTGATCCTGCTGAAAAGACAGGGACGGACGGCTCCCGGAAAAAATTCGAAACCGCACTGTTCACCGCCGTCGACCGCCCCGCTTTCGACCCTTCGACGATTCGCGGGCCGTCGATTCCACTGCCCTACCAGAACGTGCAGGCGCCGGTGAACAACACCATCACCTACACGCCGCTGGGCAGCGACAAACCGGTCACCCTCAAGCAGATCGACAACCCCCGCCTGTTCGAGCAACTGGTGGACCAGTACAACAGCCAGCAGAACGACGCCAGCTTCGAAAAAAACCTGGCCGACAGCAAAAGCGCCGGTTACACCGAAGCCGACGCCAGCACCGTGGCGCCGGGCCTGGGCAACTACAAATTCATCAGCAGCACCACCGAGCTGGGCCCTGGGCTGATGCGCTACGAGACGTTTTCTGGCGAAAAAATCGTGGTCAGCCAGAAGGAAACGCCACAGCTGTTCGCCCAGGTCAGCGGTGACTCGACCAAGATCTTCGCGATCAACGCAAGCCAGGCCGAAGGCTACCGCCTGGCTGGCCCCGACGAGACGTTCGACCCGTCCGCCGCCATCGGCCCGCCAGAAGAAGTCGGCCCGGGGCTGATTCGCTACACCGCGGCGTCCGGCGACAAGGTGATCGTGTCCCAGGATGAAACCCCGGCGCTGTATGACCAGATCGTCAAATTGCAGGCCGGTGCCGCCGGAGCACCCGGCGCCGTGGACACCTCCTGGATCGACAACGCCTCCTTTGGCGTGTCTGGCGCCAAGGACTGGGACACCATCACTGGCAACACCAGCGGCACGCCCACCAAGGAAGAACTGGACCTGAACCGGCCACGCGCCGCCGCCCAGTTGCTCTCGCAAAACTGGGATGCGTGGGGTTTGCACGGTGCACCGATCGACTTCGCCAACCCGCCCAGCACCCTGCCGCCCGAGGCCCAGGCCGTGCTCAAGTTCGTGGCCAGCAGCCCCAATTTCGGCGCAGCGCTGGACACCGGCGGGCGCGGCAAGGCCGATCGGGTGATCACCCATGCGGACGTGGACCACTTCATCAGCAACACCAACAGCGACCTGGGCGCGGCGTCCAAGTCCTATGGCAGTTTCCTGGGCAACAACCCGGGTGACCTGGCAAAGGCCAACGCCAAGTCCGCCGCCATTTTGATGGCCAACGAAAGCCTGGTCGCCGGTGCAGGCCCGGCCATGCTGCCGGGTGCCACAAACCAGCGCAGCAACGACGGGATGTTCCGCGCCGATAACTTGCAGGCCCTGGGCAGCGACTCGGCGTTGAGTTCCGAGCTGACCGGCGCGGCGGCCATGTGGTCCAAGCCAGGGATGTTCCGCGCCCTGGAAACCGGCGGCGATAACCCGGCCACCGGCAAGTCGGACGGCATCGGCACCCGCGACAACATCGGCGCGTGGCTGGAAAAACAAGCCCCCAAAAGCGACAGCGACACCCTGACCTTCCTGGACAGCGCCGCCACCCGTGACGCGGTGGCGGGCGTTGACACCTCGGGGCTCACCGCCGACGTGCTGGCCAACCCGCAGAACTACACCGGCGAGCAAAAGGCCGCGGTGCTGGTGCAACTGACCGACGCGCAAACCCGCCTGTTGGTCAGCGACTACGTGCCCAACGAAGGCTTGATGGACAAGTACACCTCGCCCAACTGGGGCCTGAACCCCAACGAGGACAAGATCAAGGCGCAGTTGCAGAGCGCGATCGAAACGCTGTCGGCCGACCCCGACGTGCAAGGTTTCCTGCAAAACAATCGCGGCCCGGCGCTGGCAGACATTGTCGACAGCGACCCGACAATCAAAGTCGCGATGCAGAACTACAACGGCAACGACATCGAGTCGGGCAAAAACCTCACCGACAATCTCAATGCCAAGGACGCCAACGGCAAGCCGATCGACATGGGCGTGGGCCTGCAAAACGCGGCCAACGACGCGACCATCGTCAACCTGGCCCTGGGCGGCAACGGCCATGTCGACCTCACGGCCCTTGCCGACAAGGCCGGGCAAAGCGACGCGATCCAGCAGTACTACAAAAACGAGCTGGTCACCGGCAAAGCCTTCACCGACGCGGTGGCCGGTGGCATGGACCCCACCGTGGCGGCCAACAGTTTCGCGGCCAGTACCGCCTCGGCCCAGGCGTTCCTGGGCGACAAGGCGTCTGCCGATGACGCGGCGACGTTGCAGGTCAACTTCAACGAAGCGCTGGGCGACACCCTGCTCGGTAGCGCCAGTACCGACACGCTCAACGTCACGCTGGGCGATGGCAACGGCAATTTCGACGAAGCCAAGGTGACGGCGGCCATCAACGATGCCGCGCAAAAAGACCCCGAGATGTTTGTCACGGCCGACGGCGGCAAGATCGACCCGGCGCAGGTGGTGTCCATGCTGCGTTCGGTGTGGGACATCGGGCGCCAGGGCGACAAGATCGCCGACGCCCTGCCCAAGGCCATCGAGGGCATGAAGTTTGGCGATGTGAGCCCGGCGTTCAAGCAAGGCCTGTTGCACATTGGCAGCGCCGTGTTGATGAGCGGCGTGCTGATCGCGCGTTCGGCCAGCGGCAGTACCACGCCGGTGGCCGATGCCAACCGGGTGTCCGCCGGGTTGCAGTTCACCGGCCTGTTGCTGGAGGGCGGCACCAAGTACGCCAAGGAAGCCGGGTACGGCGTGACCTGGGTCAACCGCCCGGATGGCGGCACCATCGGTGACTTCCCCGGCAAGATCCCAGTGGGCAAGGGCCCGCTGTCACCCCAGCAGATCGCCAATATCGGCGTGGCCGGTAAGGTCATCGGTTCGGCCGGCGGCATTATCGGTGGCGTGCTCGGCGTGATCAGCGGCGTGGACTCGCTGAAAAAAGGCGATTACCTCACCGGCAGTTTCTCGGTCGCCACCGGCGTACTCGGCACCGGCGCGGCCGTGGCCGGCCTGGTGGAAGCCGGGGCCGGGCTCTACGGCGCCTCGGAAGTGGGCGCCGTGGCGGGCACCTTGAGCGGCATTTTGGGCGGCGCCGCCGCGATTCTGGGCGGAATCGGCAGCGCGTTCCTGCCTTTCGCCCTGGCCGACGCCCACGGCAAGGCGCAAGACGCGTTCTACGGGCAACTGGCGCCGATCCTCAAGCAGTACGGCCTGACCGGCGGCCCCGAAATGCCGGGCGACTACCCGGCAGACCCGATTCCCCCCATTAACACTTGAACCCCCATGAACCTTGCGCGACAGGGAGACACGCAAGGTTTTGTTCCACACCGCACAAAGGTATTCACATGACGTACTCACAACGCAGCTCCCTTGAACGCGAAGCGTCCCTTGAGATCCATTTCGGCCCTTATCAGCTGCTGCCCAAACGTCATCTGCTGCTCAAACACGGCGAACCCGTCAGCCTGGGCAACCGCGCCCTGACGCTGCTGATCGCCCTGGCCTCGCGCCCCGGCGAACTGCTGGAAAAAACCGAATTGCTCGACATCGGCTGGCCACGGCTGGTGGTGGAAGAATGCAACCTGCGCACGCAGATCAAGACCCTCCGCCGGGCCTTGGGGGATGACGACGCCTCCTACATCGCCACGGCGGCGGGCCAGGGTTATCGCTTTGTCGCGCCGACCTGGGTCGAACGTGCGCCGGTCCAGCCTGCGCCACGCCCCGTGGTGCTGGGGGTCTACAGCTGCCGACGGTGCATGAGTGTGGAGCGGGCGCCGTCGTCGTCGGTGGCCATGGAGATGCTCAACGGCTGAGCCTCGGGGTTTATTCCGCTGGAAAAATTTGTTTTTCCGGCGGAATTATTTGAACGGCCGGGCTGTTGTATTTCCTGACACTGCCCAACACCCATAACTATCAGGAACCCTCCCATGTCTCGTATCCACTGGCTCAGCCTTGTCAGTCTCCTCGCCATCGGCAGCGCCCAGGCGGCGTCCTTGCAAGTACCGGTCAACCTGGTGAGTGCCGACGGCGCCCCGCAGCCGATTGGCACCGTGACGGTCAGCGAGTCGGCCTATGGCCTGATCTTCACCCCAGACCTCAAATCCCTGCCCATGGGCATCCACGGCTTTCATATCCATGAAAACGGCAGCTGCGAGGCCGGTGTGAAAGACGGCGTGAAAGTCGCGGCCCTGGCCGCTGGCGGTCACTTCGACCCGGAAAAAACCGGCAAGCACCTGGGCCCTTACGCCGACGGTCACCTGGGCGACCTGCCTGCGCTGTACGTGAACATGGACGGCACCTCCACCAACCCGGTGCTGGCGCCGCGCCTTAAAACCATCGCCCAGATCAAGGGCCACGCCCTGATGCTGCATGCCGGCGGCGACAACCACTCCGACATGCCCAAGCCTCTGGGCGGTGGTGGTGATCGCGTGGCCTGTGGCGTGATCTAATACCTGCGTTTTTACACAAAAAAGGCCGGTCATTCGCGTGACCGGCCTTTTGTCGCCTTCTCGACACCTTCTCAGAAACCCTGCCCCCGTTGGACACCGTATGAAACTGCCCCTGATCTGCGCCGCCACAGCCCTGCTCCTGACGGGTTGCGTCCAGTACGACTGGTACAAAGACAACACCACCCGCGAGCAAAAGGACCGACAAGTGCTCAGCTGCAGCGCCGACGCGATTC
The DNA here is from genome assembly GCF_054071325.1 of Pseudomonas sp. SDO5215_S409. Taxonomy (NCBI): domain Bacteria; kingdom Pseudomonadati; phylum Pseudomonadota; class Gammaproteobacteria; order Pseudomonadales; family Pseudomonadaceae; genus Pseudomonas; species Pseudomonas sp. SDO5215_S409. The sequence continues at coordinate 155,169 of NZ_JBSVWN010000002.1, forward strand.
GCGCCGTGCCGCCCAGCTACGTGGTCACCAGCGAGTCATCGCAAACCACCGGCGACAATTGCAGCCCGTATGTGCAGAACAAGTGCGGCAAGCGCGCACACAGCTACACCAACACCACCTACAACTCCACCGACCTCAATGAAAACGCCCGGCAAGTGGTGATCAAAGACTGCATGTACAAGATGGGCTACCGCCAGATCGAGATTCACCGCTAGGGGGGCTAGCGCTTAGCGAGGCAACGCGCTGAGGTCCAGGTGCCCGTCCTTGAGCGACGGGCACCAGTAATAGCCGCCGGTCAGTGGCGTGCTGATGCGGTACAGGCCGTCGACGATGCCGTCTTCCAGGCCGCTCATGCGCCGCAGCTGCGCTTCGAACGCGTCGAACGAATGGCCAAAGGCAAGGAACATCAGCCCGGCCTGGCCGTTCTCGGCCCACGGCATGGAGCGGCGTACCACAAAGGCCTCGGGGCTGAAGCTTTCCTGGGCGGTGCGCTTGACGTGGGCCGACTCGGGCGCGTCGTCCAGTTCTTCGTTGTCGCCATGGCGGCGGCCGATGATGTGGTCGCGCTCCTGGGGCGCCAATGCGGCAAAGCCGTCCAGGTCGTGCTGCCATTGCTGGATCGCGGCAAAGCTTGCACCCCCTTCGACAATGGCCGCCTCGACGGCAGCGTCGTCGTGGGGGTTTTCGGTGCCGTCTTCGTAGTCGGTCAGGTCAAAACCGGTCTTGTAGCGAAACCCTTCGGTCATTTGCACCAGGCTGAACGCCGGGGCCAGGGCCTTTTCAAAGGCGCGACTGCGCAGCAGCAACTCGCCTCGGTCCACGCCGTGCAACCACACCCACAGCGCGTGCTGGGTCGACGGGTTATTGGCCCCCGGCCCGCTGATGGAAGGGAACGGGCGCAGCCCGTCAATGTGCGCGCCGAGGGCCTGAACCAACGGTTCACCCAAGCCCACCACCACCGCCGAATCCGTCAGGTGCACCAGCGCGTCGAGTGCAGCGGGCACGGCGTCCACGCTCTGCACGGCAAAAAACAGATGGCGTGCCTGCAACGGCACCGGTGCGGCAAGAATGCCCGGTTGGTAGTGACTCATGTGAACTCCTTCAAGAAAGGCGCGCAGTTTACCCGGCGAGCGCCCGGTTGTGCGCAAGGTTTTCCAGGCGGTGCTCGGCCCAGCCCAGGCACTGATGTGTCTGGCCCTTGCCACGCGGGCCTTGGATGGGTGACTCTCTAGACACGTTTTGCAATCAATCTTGGGGTAGCCACATGACCACCGACAACCTGCTTGCCGACCTGTTTCCTGCTGCCGCCGATGTGCCCGAACAGTGGCGGCTTGCAGCGCCCATTGAACAGCGGGACTACCTGGTGAACGGCCAATTGCGGCAGTGGCACGGCCCCCTGGCCCAAGTGCGCAGCCCGGTGCAATTGCACGGGCCCAGTGGTGATACGCCGGTGATCATCGGCAGCACGCCGCTGCTGGACGCCGACACCGCCCTGACCGCGCTGGACGCCGCCGTGGCCGCCTACGACCGCGGCCAGGGCGAATGGCCCACGATGCGCGTGGCCGATCGTATCCAGCACGTCGAAGCGTTTTTGCGGCGCATGCGTGAACAGCGCGACGCGGTGGTCAAGCTGCTGATGTGGGAGATCGGCAAAAACCTCAAGGACTCGCAGAAAGAGTTCGATCGCACGTGCGACTACATCACCGACACCATCAATGCCCTGAAAGAACTCGACCGCCGCTCCAGCCGTTTCGAGCTGGAGCAGGATACCCTCGGCCAGATCCGCCGCGTGCCGCTGGGTGTGGCGCTGTGCATGGGGCCTTACAACTACCCGTTGAACGAGACATTCACCACGCTGATCCCGGCATTGATCATGGGTAACACCGTGGTGTTCAAGCCAGCCAAGCTTGGGGTGCTGCTGATTCGCCCGCTGTTGGAAGCGTTCCGCGACAGCTTCCCGGCCGGGGTGATCAACGTGATCTACGGCAGCGGCCGCGAAACCGTCAGCGCGCTGATGGCCAGCGGCAAGATCGATATCTTTGCGTTTATCGGCACCAACAAGGCCGCCAGCGACCTGAAAAAATTGCACCCGCGCCCGCACCGCCTGCGCGCAGCCTTGGGCCTGGATGCCAAGAACCCGGGGATCGTGCTGCCCGAGGTCGACCTGGACAACGCGGTGAATGAAGCGCTGACCGGGTCGCTGTCGTTCAATGGCCAGCGCTGCACGGCGTTGAAAATCCTGTTTGTGCATGAGGCGGTGGTCGAGCGCTTCATCGAAAAATTCAACAGCAAGCTGACCACCTTGAAGCCCGGCATGCCCTGGGAAGACGGCGTGTCGCTGACGCCACTGCCAGAGGCAGGCAAGGTGGATTACCTCAACGGGCTCGTCGCCGACGCGGCCACGCAAGGCGCGCGGGTGGTGAACGCCCACGGCGGCGTGAGCCGGGGTTCGTTCTTTTACCCGGCGGTGCTGTACCCGGTGAACCCGCAGATGCGCGTGTACCACGAGGAGCAGTTCGGGCCGGTGGTGCCGATCGTGCCGTACCGCGACCTGGAGACGGTGATCGACTACGTGCTGGAATCGGACTTTGGCCAGCAGTTGAGTATTTTCGGCACCGACCCGGCCCAGGTCGGGCGGCTGGTGGACACCTTTGCCAACCAGGTGGGCCGCATCAATATCAACGCCCAGTGCCAGCGCGGGCCGGACACGTTTCCGTTCAACGGGCGCAAGAACTCGGCCGAGGGCACGCTGTCGGTACAGGATGCGTTGCGCGTGTTTTCGATTCGCACGCTGGTGGCGACCAAGTTCCAGGAGAGCAACAAGGCCCTGGTCAGCGACATCCTGCGCCAACGCGAGTCGAGCTTTTTGACCACCGATTACATTTTCTAAAAACCCCGAAAGTGTCACAGCCCCCCCTGTGGCACTTTTCCCTGACGGTTATTTTTATCGCGATGAACCTGCCCCCTCTAGCCCGCCGCCTGCTACGCCCCCTGCTCGACCCGTATCGCCGCTATCGCCACGCCAAACTGATCCACGCCGTGCGCGTGTCCATCGGCCTGCTGGCCACCATTTTGCTCACCACCGGCATCAACCTGCCCCACGGTGAGTGGGCGTCGGTGACGATGCTGGTGGTGATCGGCGGTTTGCAGCACCACGGCAATATCGGCAAAAAGGCCATGGAGCGCGCCTATGGCACGCTGATCGGCGCCAGCGTCGGGTTGTTGCTGGTGGTGCAGGAGGCGTATATGGGCCAGCCGCTGCTCACGTATCTGTTGATGTCGGTGGTGTGCGGCTTCTTTTCGTACCACGCCATCGGCAAGGGCGGGTACACCGCGCTGCTGTCGGCGATCACCGTGTTCATTGTGGCGGGCCACGGTGACAACCCGCTGTCGGACGGGCTGTGGCGCACCGTCGATATCTTGATCGGCATCGCCCTGGCGCTGGCGTTTTCGTTCGCGCTGCCGCTGTATGCCGTGTACTCCTGGCGCTACAACCTGGCCAGCGCCTTGCGCGACTGCGCGCAGATCCACAGCCGGATCATCAGCGGCCAGTCGGTGACCGACGATGAACACCTCAAGCTGCTCAACCGCTTGAACGCAGCGATGCTGCAACTGCGCTCGTTGATGCCGTCGGTGTCCAAGGAAGTGCGCGTGTCCATGACCGAACTGGATGCCATCCAGCGGCACTTGCGCCTGTGCATCAGCACCTTGGAGATTTTGGGCAACACCCGCCCGGACCCCAAGGACGAGCCAGCCATGGCCCACTTGCAGCTGGCCCTGAAAGCCGAACACCGTCAGATTCGGGTGCAATTGATCGGTATGGCGCGGGCGTTGAAGTCGGGGGCTACCGATCGACTGGCGCGGCCCGGTCATTTGCCCACGGCCCCGGCGTTGCCTGACGGGTATTGGCTGCTGACCCGCCAGTTGGCCGACAACATCACCGCCATGCGTGAGCGCCTGGCCAAGAGCGCCGGACGCTGGAACCTCTGAAAAAAACAGGGGGCCGCGTCTCACCGCGGCCCCCTGCCTGTTTCGCCTCGCCATGCAGCGCCCTGCTAGCGCAAGCCGACACCGTTGAAGTGCTCACCCACCACACTGTCCTTGCCGGTGCCCACCTCCCCCGTGTTGAGGTTCACCGCGTAGTAATAGTTGGTGAAGAACGACGAGTGGGAGAACGTCGAGGTCCAGTAGAGGGCAACGCCCATCGGCCAGCGGTTGCCGTACGCTGCGTGTATCGCGCGGGCCTCGTCCAGGTTTGGCAGGCGGCTACCCGCATTGGCAGCCGCCGCCCGGACGTTGCCAAACGTGCTCCGGCCCAGGCCGACACAGCGCACCACGTTGCTCACCACCACCGAGTAACTGCGCGTCTGGGCAGGCACTGACGAATCCCGGACCGTGATCACCGCCGAGCCGTTACCCCGGCTTTGCACCAACCCCGAGTTGCTGGTAACCGAGGCCACGTTGCCGTTGGACGACGAGTAGGTATAGGGGGCGGTCCCCCCGGTCGCCCCATATTGAACCTGGTTGCCCGAGCCAAAGGCCGGCAGGACTTGCGGGTAACCGTCGAGCAGGTAAGTCAACCGGTTCAGGTAGACCGTCTGGGCATTGAACACGAGCGCCGTGGTATGCCGGATCACATAGCGCGTGGTCGGGAATGCCACCGCCTGCGTCTTGTCGGGGTGCTTGACGAAGTTGACGTGCGGGGTCACGGTCACCGTGCCGTTGTTGGGCACAGACAGCAGCCACGTACGCAGTACCGCGATATTGGCAAACCCGTTGGCCGCCTCGCTTGGCGTGACCTCGTGCGCCACCAGCAGGTTGAGGGCCGTCACCCCGGGGCTGGACAAGGTGATCCAGGCGAACTGGCCTGCCCGGCTGAACGGCCACTTGACCATCGTCAATACAGCGTTGCCGCTCAGGCTGGCCGGGTTGATCGTGCCACCATCGCCCACCCCGTTGATCAGGCCCTTGGGCAAGCTGGCCTGCGGGATCGCCAACACCGTCACGCTTTGCACCTCGGATGAGCCACTGCCCCCGCGGCCCAGCACCGTTTCGTACTGCAGTTGAATGGTGGTGTTGATGCTCACCGCCACAATGTCATTGGAGATATTGAAGGTGACCGTGCCGCCATCCAGGCCGGGCAAGGTGTCGACTTCCAGTGCGGTGCCATCGGGCAGGAGCCAGTACAGGGTGATTTGGTCCACGCCGCCCTGGTTCATGTTCGGGTAGGACACCAGCACCTGGCATTTGTTTTCGACCGTCACCGGGCTTATGACCACCACTGGCCCGGTGGGGGGCGTGGCGTATTTGATTTCCGGGTGCGGGAACACGTTCACTTCCGACTGCACCATGTGGTGGCGCGTCTCGAACCACACGACGTCGCTCAGGTTGTTGCTGTGGTTGAACGTCACCCCGAACTCGATCCGCATATCGGTCCAGTCCTTGAGGCGGCGCAGCCGTGCGACGGGCGCATAGGGTGCAGGCCCGTTGAGCAGTTCGGTGTCGGCGACCTCGCGGCCTGCGTAGGTTTCTTCTTCATAGACGGTGTCGTCGTCAAAGGTCCCGGCGTAGCGCAGCCACATGCGCTGCCCCAACGCCACGTACAGCCAGGGCGCGACGCGGGTGCGGGCCAGGTCGTCCAGTTTAGGGATCTCCAGAATCGCGCTCTTGCCAATGCCGTCGATTTCCGCGCCCGGCAGGTGGCTCAAGGTCTTCAGGTACAGGTAGAGCACGGGCGACGGTGTAGGGAAGCCATTGCGGATCACGCGGTAGGAGACTTCGAGGCCACGCCCCAACGGGTGGATGTTAAAGCCGATCACCTCGGGCGGGACCACGCAATCGACATGGCCGACGCCACTGACCGCGTCCTCGACCGCAAAATACGTACCGGCACCGTCCAGCCCACGGAAACACACCTCGACTTTATCGCCGGTCTTGGGCGTGTCATAACGCACCCGCACCGTGGCCCCGCTGAGCGCCACCAGGGCCGGGTCCAGTTCGTCCGGCTCGGTGGTGGCTTGCAGCACCTCGGGAATGGCCAAGGCTCCCAGGGCACGGCCCACGGTAAACACCGCTTCTTCGGACTGTTGCGCCACGCCGAAGCGGATCCGCACGTAGCTGACGCGAAGGGTGCCGTCCAGGTTGTCCAGGAACAGTTGCTTGGGAATATCGGTCAGCAAGGGGTTGGTCGCCACGGCCAGCACATACTCTTCGATCCGCACGCCGGTGACCGAGCCCACGTACTGGATGATCACCTCGTCGCCGGTCCTGAATTCTGCACGCGACTCCAGGGTGCCCACGCTGCCCAACGTATCCGGGTCGATATTGTGGGTGTTATCGGCTTCCTGGATGTGCGGCGGGCTCAGGTCGCGGGGCGGGCGGCCCACTTGGATGTAGCGGCGCTCCGACTCGCGGATGTTGGCAAGCCCGGTGACGCGGTAATACACCCGCGTCTTGGCGAGCCCCTCGAAGCGGGCGTATTCGGAGGTGATGAAGTCGCGCAGGCGCGGGTGCCCGCCTGCGGCGCGGTTGCTGAAAACCCGCTCGATGGTGCCGTCCAGGTATTCGCCCAGGATATTGACTTGCAGCTCGTCGCCGGTGTTGCCGGGCGGTTGGTAGTCCGGCATCCGCACCGTGATGTACGGCAGGTCCGGGGCCACGAACGGGCCGTGGGCCTGGTCCACATCGGGCTTGGGCAACGCATAGCGAATACCGGCGATGGCCACCGTGATGGACCTGGACGGCAACAGGCCACGTTCACGGCGGTAGTACACCGTCAACGTGCTCTGGATCAACGAGCGCACGAAGGCGTTGGGGATCGGGAAGTCGTTGTAGCTGCGCAGGATCGCTTCCTGGCGCAGGTTCAAGGTCAGGAGTTCGCCATCCACCGTGGTGCCTTCGATCGTCATCAGAATGAAGTCGCCGGTGATGAAGTTAGGGTCATTGTTGGCCAGAAAGACCGAGGCGGTGGCCGGAAAACCATGCAGTTCATCGGCATCCAGGATCAGGGTTTGCGGGTCGGCCTCCACCACTTCAGGTTCGCGCAGCAGGGTCTTGTCCAGGTCCACATTGACCGGGATCGGCTTGCTCCAGCGGTGATAAGGGCCGGACTCGTCGAGCACTTCGTCGAACAAATAGAACTGCACAACAAAGTGACCACTGCCCGCCGCCGCGAGAAAGACTGAGTCAATGGTAAACGTCACGTCGTGGCCAACCTGCAGGTCGGTGATCGGCGGCAGCTCGAAGCGGTGAGGCCCCCAGTAAAACATCACCAGGTCATTGAGCCGCATGTTGACCCAGGGCTTGATCGTGACCTTGACACCGCCTGCGGCCACCACCGCATCGACAAAGGTATGGGACAGCGAAAACACCAACCCGGGGTGGTAAGACCCTTCGGGCGGCCCATCGCCCCCGGGCAAGGTGTTGAGGATCAGAATGCGCTCGGGCGGCGAGGTGCTGATGGCGCCGGTGCCCACCCGCCGGACTTCGCCGTACACGCCGTCGACGAAGTGCAACAGCAGGGTCGAACGGGGAATGGTCAGGTAGAACCGGTCATCATTTTGCGTGGCGGTGGTGACCACGTCGCTGGCCATTTCGATGCCGTTCATCATGATCTTGAATTCATCACCGGCGTTGCACTCGAACCAGCGCTCAAAGATGTACATCAACCCGTCTTCAATATGGCGACGACCCAGGCCGTACACGGCCCCGACCACCGGCACCACTCGTTGCGGCGACGGGTAAGGCGAGTCCAGGTCTTCGACCCGCGCGGGTGATTGCGCATCGGCCGGGGCCGCGGCTTTTTTTACGGTGCTTTTTTTGCGAGCCACCGCGCGCGCAGGCGACGCTACACTGGCCTCTTCGACGGCCGAGGCGCTGCTTGCGGTGGAGGGCGTGACATCTTTGAGGGTACTGGCAGATTTGCTCGGCATCGTCGTTCTCCTGGGCGTGCGGGGGTTAAGTACGCACCTGGCCCCATCAGATACCCGCCCCTCGAGAGCGTCTGCTGTGAGAAATGACAGTCCCGACGAATGGACAATCCCAGCAGCGCTTTGCAGATTTTTGACATCAAAAGAAATACAGTTTTCTCTTACATTTTTTTCACGTTTTATTCACATCCTCAGTCGTAGTGTGGGGCCTCATCCGTTGCAAACGTTGTAGATCAAGCCCGCCGCCCCAGCGGGCTTTTTTTTGCCTGTGATTTTGTGCCGGTAAAGGCGCGGTGCCAAAGGGTGCGCGCCGTTAGTCGGCGCGTGCCAGTTGGGTGGCCAATGCCTTGGCCTGAAGCGCCACGTCGGTGACCGCCGTGCTCTCCCACCACACCCCTCGCAGCGGCGGGCCCATGGCGAACAGGCGCGAGCTGACGGCGCCCTGGGCGTCCAGCACCGCGCCCGACGGGTGGGCGGCAATGCCCAGCGCCAGCGGCCCGGGCTGGATCAACCCGCGTGCCAGCAGTTGCTGCGGCAACGGTCGGGCCACGCGGCGCCAGTCGTATTCGATGCCGCTGGAGTTGATCAACGCAGCGCCAGACACCTGGGTGACGGCCTGCTGGCCACGAGGGCGCAAACCAATCGTCACCTTGCCATCGCCTGCTGGCACCAGCCCCTTGAACGACGCCGCCTGGATGCGCAGGCGCCCTTCCCCGTGCAAGCGCGCCACCAGTTCGGCGCTCAGCGGCGGTGAGCGGTGGTGATGGCTTTCCCACCAGGGCCGCACATGGCGCACGAACTGGCGTTTCTCGCGTTCACTGGCCTGGCTCCACAAACGCCCGATGTGCACCCGAACGGTGTCCAGCGGCGCTTGCCAGTCGATGCCTTGCGCCAGCGCCAGGCGGCATTGGCGACGCAATTCGCGCAGCAATTGCAGCGGGCTGCGCAGACTTAGGTCGTCGGCCAGGAAGTCTACCCAAGCCGGGGGTTGGCGGCGCACGTGGGGCAGCAGCCCGTGACGGGAGAACACTTGGATGGGGCCGCGGTGGCCGGCCTGCTCAAGCGACACCACGGCATCGACCATGGTCAGGCCGGAGCCGATGATCAGCACGGTGGCGTGCGGGTCGAGCTGGGTCATGGCGTGCACGTCCCACGGGTCGACAGCAGCGGCGTTCAGGCCGCTGGACTCGGTCTGGGGCGTGCGCGCCGCCGGGAACATGCCGGTGGCCAAGACCGCAAAGGTGCCGCGCAGTTGCTGGCCGTCGCTCAAGGTCAGCAACGCGCTGGCAGGTTCGACCTGCAGGTCGACCACTTCGGCGCGCACGTGCTCTACGGTCGACTGCGAGGAGGCCCGCGCCTCAGCCAGGCGCTGCTGCGCATACAGGCCAAAAATGCCGCGGGGCGGGAAGAGTTCGCTGACCGGCACGGGTTGTTCGGCCGATTGCGGCCAGCCGCCTGCGGCGATGTAGTCGGTGAGCCACTGCGTGAGGTCGTTGGCATTGTCGGGGTCGACGCTCATGCGGGCGGCGTTGCCGTTGAGAGTGTGGCCCAGTTCCACGGCGCTGTAGGCCTCGCCACGGCCCAGCTCGGCGCGGGGCTCGATCACCAGGATCTTGCGCGGGCCCGCCAGGCGCAGCAGTTGCACGGCGAGCATCGTACCGCTCAGGCCGCCGCCGATGATCAGCACATCGGCTGTGCGAATGGCGCTCGTCGCCTGTTCGCGTTCAGTGTCACTCATGAAAAGATGCCCTTACTGTTTAACCAGAGAGATGTCGCGCCGGTGATCGCCGCCAGTATCCAGTACATGGCACGGGGCCGCCTAGCGCGATGTTAACGTTCGTGCGAGTGAAAGCAGCCAGTCATGAATCACCACACCGTGCTCGCCCGGTGGCCCCAGCGCCAGGCTCTGGCCAGTGCCCAGCCACTGCTGCAACACGGCGGCCAACGCGCCTGGCCCGCCCGTGCCCTGCGTGCTCCACAGCGCGGGCTTGTCCAACGCCTGCCACCAATGGCCCAGGCGCTGCGCCGGGCCGAGTAACTGGTCAAAGGCCAGCACGTTTGCAGGCGGCGCTTCCTGCTCGCTGAACAACCACCGTGGCGCCACGCTGCTGGCGTGCAGCGCCCGCCAGGCCGCCAGTGCCTGCGCGCCGGGCACATAGGCGTGGCTGGGGCGGATGCGCCACAGCTGTTGATGCAGCGGCGCGGCAGGCAGGTCGTCGGCCAGGGTCAGGACCTGCCCGCCCAAGGCCTGCGCCGCCAGCGCCAGCAGCAACATGTGCGGTTCAAAAGCACCGCTGAGCACCAAGCGCGACTGCCCGCCGAACCCCCACTGGCGCAAACCGTCGGCAACACGCTCCACATCCCGCAGGGCATCGATCCAGCGCCAGGCATGCCATTGGCCATCACGCATGTGGCGCAGCGCATTGCGCAGCGGGGTGACCCGCGCCCAGTGCTGCAATTGCATCAAGGCCAGGGGCAAACCTGTGACCTGTTCGGCGGGCCACGCCACTGCTGTCAATCGTTTGGGACCGTGCACGCGCATAGGGGTTGCTCCTATTGGTCAAATCAGCGTGCGGCGGTCCGCTGGCCGGAGAGGCGTCAGAGGCTGGTGGCCTTGAGGTCGCGGTAACTGGCGCCCGGGTGGTTGGGGGCAAGCCGTGGGCCTTCACCAAAGAGTTTTTCGCGCAGCGTGCCCGGGGCGTATTCGGTTTTGTAGACGCCGCGCTTTTGCAGCTCAGGCACCAGCCAGTCCACGGCGTCGATGAAGGTTTCGTGGGTCAGCGCGTAGGCCAGGTTGAAGCCGTCCACGTCGGTGTCTTCGACCCACTCTTGCAACAGGTCGGCCACGGTCTGCGGGCCGCCCACAAACAGCGGGCCAAACCCGCCGATGCCCACCCACTCAGCCAGCTCCCGGGGCGTCCAGACCTTGTTGGGGTCGGCGGTGGAAAACGCTTCGACCGCCGACTGGATGGCGTTGGTGTGCACATGCTTGAGCGGCTCGTCGGGGTCGAACTGGCTGAAGTCGATGCCGGTCCAGCCAGAGATCAACGCCATGGCGCCTTCGTAGCTGACGTAGGACTTGTAGTCCTCGAACTTGGCCTGGGCCTTGGCGTCGGTTTCGTCGACGATGACCGTTTGCAGGTTGAAGATCAGCACTTTTGCCGGATCACGCCCCGCTTCGGCCGCGCGGCGGCGGATGTCGGCGACGGTTTTCTTGAGCAGCACCTTGGACGGCGCCGCGACGAATACGCACTCGGCCTGTTCGGCGGCAAATTGTTTGCCACGGCTGGAGGCACCCGCCTGGTAAAGCACTGGCGTGCGCTGCGGCGAGGGTTCGCACAAATGAATGCCCGGCACCTGGAAGTGTGTGCCCACATGGCGGATCTCGTGAATCTTGCTCGGGTCGCTGAACACCCCGCGCTCACGGTCGCGCAGCACGGCGCCCTCCTCCCAGCTGCCTTCCCAGAGCTTGTAGCAGACCTGCAGGTATTCCTCGGCGTAGTCGTAGCGCGCATCGTGTTCGGTCTGGGCGTGCTGGCCGATGTTCTTGGCGCCGCTTTCCAGGTACGACGTGACGATGTTCCAGCCGATGCGCCCGCGGGTCAGGTGGTCGAGGGTCGACAGGCGCCGGGCGAAGGGGTACGGGTGTTCAAAGGACAACGACGCGGTCAGGCCAAACCCCAGGTGTTCGGTGACCAGCGCCATGGGCGCGATCAGAGACAGCGGGTCGTTGACCGGCACTTGCGTGGCCTGGCGGATCGCCGCATCGCCGTTGCCGTTGTACACGTCATAAATGCCCAGCACGTCAGCCAGGAACAGGCCGTCGAATTTGCCGCGCTCGAGGATCTTGGCAAGCTCGGTCCAGTATTCCAGGTCTTTGTATTGCCACGAGCGATCACGCGGGTGGGCCCACAGGCCAGGGGACTGGTGGCCGACACAGTTCATGTCGAAGGCATTCAAACGAATTTCACGGGGCATCAAACGGCACTCCTGACGCGGGCCACTCACGGGGTATGCGGGGGTGGTTGCAGGAGTCGTGCCTGAATACGATCGCCAATAAAATCAGCGGGTTGGCGGTTAGGCAGGGTGCAATGGGCAGGCGGTGGCGGGCAAAGTGTTCAACCACTGTTGCCAGCGCAACAGTTAGATCACCACGTTACGCACGAACCGCACCGCCACCTCACCGTCATTGCGATAGCCGTGGGGCTGGTGGCTGGCGAACATAAAGAACTCGCCCGCGCCGAGGGTGTGTTCTTCATCGCCCACCCTCAGGGTCAGGCAGCCTTCAAACACGAACAGTTGCTCGCTCCAACCTTCCAGGTCGGGCTCGGAGGCATAGCAATCGCCGGGCTCCAGGCGCCATTCCCACAGCTCGACCCCCTGCCGGGCCGTGGCCTTGGCCAGCAGCACGGCTTTGCTGCCGGGCGTTTCACCGGCCCAGGCCAGTTCGTTGATGCGGCTGGGGTCGCGGGCGTCGGGGGCCTGGATCAGGTCGCTGAAGGCCACGTCCAGGGCTTCGGCCACGCGGTCGAGGGTGCTCAGGCTGACATTTTTCTCGCCAGCCTCGATGGCCACCAGCATGCGTCGGCTCACGCCGGACTTTTCCGACAAGGCGGTCTGGCTCAGCCCCGCATCGTGACGCAGGCGGCGAACGTTCTGGCTGACGTGCTGGAGGACGGAGGCGCGTTGAGTATTTTCTTTGGGCACTATATTGCTCACGTGGTGGGGTTGAGCAGTATACTGCCCAGCCTGCGGCGCATTGTGCGGTCCGCGTCCCTCCCGTGCAAGCCCAGAGCCATCATGACCTCGTCGACTTCCTCCCCGCTGTTTTCCCGCTTCAGCAAGGCCGAATGCGTGCTGGTGCTGATTACCATGATCTGGGGCGGCACCTTTTTGTTGGTGCAGCACGCCATGGCCGTGAGCGGCCCGATGTTTTTTGTCGGCTTGCGCTTTGCCGCCGCCGCTACGGTGGTGGGCCTGTTCTCCCTGCGCACCTTGCGCGACCTGACCCTGTTTGAGTTGAAGGCCGGCTGCTTTATTGGCGTGGCGATCATGTTTGGCTACGGGTTGCAGACCATTGGCCTGCAAACGATCCTCAGCAGCCAGTCAGCCTTTATTACTGCGCTGTACGTGCCGTTTGTGCCGCTGTTGCAATGGCTGGTGCTGGGGCGCCGCCCGGGCTTGATGCCCAGCCTCGGCATCATGCTGGCCTTTACCGGGCTGATGCTGCTGACCGGCCCCGCCGGCGCCTCACTGAAGTTCAGCCCGGGCGAGATCGCCACGCTGATCGGCGCCATTGCGATCGCCGCCGAAATCATCCTGATCAGCGCTTACGCAGGCCAGGTGGACGTGCGCCGGGTCACGGTGGTGCAACTGGCCACCGCCTCGGTGCTGTCGTTCTTGATGGTGGTGCCGATGGGCGAGGCGCTGCCGGGCTTTTCCTGGCTGCTGCTGTTCAGCGCCGTGGGCCTGGGGCTGACCAGCGCGGTGATTCAGGTGGCGATGAACTGGGCGCAGAAAAGCGTCTCCCCCACCCGCGCCACGCTGATCTATGCAGGTGAACCCGTGTGGGCCGGTGTGGTCGGACGTATTGCCGGAGAGCGCTTCCCGCCGATCGCCATGGTGGGTGCGGCATTGATTGTCGCCGCCGTCATCGTCAGTGAGATGAAGCGCAGCAGCTCCAAGGCCGTGGATGTACAGGACGCCGCCGAATCAGAGCAGCAGGGTTGAAGGATTGAGCGTGGAGCGGTAAACGCCCCGCGCTTGCCACCTGAAGCCAGCAGTTTGCGGCTACCCTTGTACTATTCTGCGACATGTTGCCGTTTGGTGATCGCGAAAGCGGCACGTATGATGCATCCCAAACTCCCGCAGATTAGAAGCCTATGTCCTTGATAGTTCTACTGCTGCTGCCGTTCATTGGCAGCTGTCTGGCGGCCCTTCTGCCGCATAACGCACGTAATACCGAATCTTTGCTGGCTGGCCTGGTGGCGCTGGTCGGCACCGTCCAGGTTGCCTTGCTATATCCCCAGATCGCCTACGGCGGCGTGATCCGCGAGGAATTTGTGTGGTTGCCCAGCCTGGGGCTCAACCTGGTGCTGCGCATGGACGGCTTCGCCTGGCTGTTCTCGATGCTGGTGCTGGGCATCGGCACGCTGGTGGCGTTGTACGCGCGTTATTACATGTCCCCCCAAGACCCGGTGCCGCGCTTTTTTGCGTTTTTCCTGGCGTTCATGGGCGCCATGCTGGGGCTGGTGATCTCCGGCAACCTGATTCAGATCGTGTTTTTCTGGGAACTGACCAGCCTGTTCTCGTTCCTGTTGATCGGCTATTGGCACCACCGCGCCGACGCGCGCCGGGGCGCCTACATGGCCTTGATGGTCACTGGCGCAGGCGGATTGTGCCTGCTGGCCGGGGTGATGTTGCTGGGGCATATCGTCGGCAGCTATGACCTGGACCTGGTGCTGGCGGCGGGCGATCAGATCCGCGCGCATTCGTTGTACCCGGTCATGCTGGCGTTGGTGCTGATCGGCGCCTTGAGTAAAAGTGCCCAATTCCCGTTTCATTTCTGGTTGCCGCACGCCATGGCGGCCCCCACGCCGGTATCGGCCTACCTGCACTCGGCCACGATGGTGAAAGCCGGTGTGTTCCTGCTGGCCCGCTTGTGGCCGTCGCTGTCCGGCAGCCAGGAATGGTTCTGGATCGTCGGCGGCGCGGGCGCCATCACCCTTGTACTCGGCGCCTATTGCGCCATGTTCCAGAACGACCTCAAGGGCCTGCTGGCGTATTCGACCATCAGCCACCTGGGGCTGATCACCTTGCTGCTGGGCCTCAACAGCCCGCTGGCGGCGGTGGCCGCGGTGTTTCACATCCTCAACCACGCCACGTTCAAAGCCTCGCTGTTCATGGCGGCGGGCATCATCGACCACGAAAGCGGCACCCGTGACATCCGCAAGCTCAGCGGCCTGTTCAAGCTGATCCCCTATACGGCGACCTTGGCGATGGTGGCCAGTGCGTCGATGGCCGGGGTGCCGTTGCTCAACGGGTTCTTGTCCAAAGAGATGTTCTTTGCCGAAACCGTGTTCATTTCCGCCACCGCCTGGGTCGAAATCGCCTTGCCGGTGATCGCGACCCTCGCCGGTACGTTCAGCGTGGCCTATGCCTTGCGCTTTACCGTGGACGTGTTCTTCGGCCCCAAGGCCACCGACCTGCCCCACACCCCGCACGAACCGCCGCGCTGGATGCGCGCGCCGGTGGAGTTGCTGGTGTTCACCTGCCTGTTGGTGGGGATCTTCCCGGCCCATATGGTAGGCCCGCTGCTGGCCGCCGCCGCATTGCCGGTGGTGGGCGGTGATTTGCCCGAGTACAGCCTGGCTATCTGGCACGGCTGGAACGCGCCCATGATCATGAGCCTGATCGCCATGTCTGGCGGTGTGGTCCTGTACCTGCTGCTGCGCAAGCAACTCAAGCGGGGCCGCTTCAAGTACCCGCCGATCATCAGCTACTTCAACGGCAAGCGCATGTTCGAGCGCTGCCTGGTGGTGATGATGCGCGGGGTGCGCAAGGTCGAAAAACGCATCAGCACCAAACGCCTGCAAACCCAGTTGTTCTTGCTGGTAGCGATGGCGGTGGTCGCCGGGCTGATCCCCATGCTGCACAGCGGCCTTACGTGGGGCGACCGGCCGAAAATCCCGGGCTCCATCGTGTTTGTCACCCTGTGGCTGCTGGCCATCGCCTGTGCGCTGGGCGCCGCCTGGCAAGCCAAGTATCACCGGCTGGCGGCCCTGACCATGGTCAGCGTGTGCGGCCTGATGACCTGCGTGACCTTTGTGTGGTTCTCGGCGCCCGACCTTGCCTTGACGCAACTGGTGGTCGAAGTGGTGACCACTGTGCTGATCCTGCTGGGCCTGCGCTGGCTGCCCCGGCGGATCGAAGAGGTGTCGCCCCTGCCCAGCTCGCTGCGCAAGGCCCGCATTCGTCGTCTGCGCGACTTGCTGCTGTCCACCGTGGTGGGCGGCGGCATGGCGCTGCTCTCTTACGCGATGCTGACGCGCCAGACCCCCAACGATATTTCTTCTTTCTACCTGAGCCGCGCCCTGCCTGAAGGCGGCGGCAGCAATGTGGTCAACGTGATGCTGGTGGACTTCCGGGGCTTTGACACCCTGGGTGAAATCACCGTGCTGGGCGCCGTGGCGCTGACGGTCTACGCCCTGCTGCGCCGCTTCCGCCCTTCCAGGGAAAGCATGGAACTGCCGCCCCAGCAGCGCCAACTGGCCAAAGACGTGGCCACCGACCTAGTCAACCCGCGCCAGGCCAGCGACACCGCCTTGGGCTTCATGATGGTGCCCGCGGTGCTGGTGCGCCTGCTGCTACCCATTGCCCTGGTGGTGTCGTTCTACCTGTTCATGCGCGGCCACAACCAACCGGGCGGCGGTTTTGTCGCGGGGCTGGTGATGTCAGTGGCGTTCATCCTGCAATACATGGTGGCGGGCACCCAGTGGGTCGAGGCACAGATGAGCCTGCGGCCGATGCGCTGGATGGGCTTCGGCCTGCTGTCGGCCACGCTGACGGGCCTGGGTGCGCTGTTTGTCGGCTACCCGTTCCTGACCACCCACACCTTGCACCTGAGCCTGCCGGTGCTGGGCGACATTCATATCGCCAGTGCCTTGTTCTTTGACGTGGGCGTGTACGCCATGGTGGTCGGCTCGACGCTGTTGATGCTCACTGCCCTGGGCCACCAGTCGGTGCGCGCCCACAAACCCGTCAACCAGGCCAAAGCCGTGGCCACCCGAGGAGGAACCGCCTGATGGAAGAAGTCATCGCAATTGCCATTGGTGTGCTGGCGGCGTCCGGCGTGTGGTTGATCCTGCGGCCCCGGACGTTCCAGGTGGTGATGGGCCTGTGCCTGCTCTCCTATGGCGTCAACCTGTTCATCTTCAGCATGGGCAGCTTGTTTATCGGCAAGGAACCGATCATCAAGGACGGCGTGCCGCAAGACCTGCTCCACTACACCGACCCCCTGCCCCAGGCCCTGGTGCTGACGGCGATCGTGATCAGCTTTGCCATGACCGCGCTGTTTCTGGTGGTGCTGCTGGCCTCCCGGGGCCTGACCGGCACCGACCACGTGGACGGCCGGGAGCCCAAGGAATGAGCTGGATGAACCAACTGATCATCGCGCCGATCCTGCTGCCGCTGCTCACCGCCGCCTTGATGCTGATGCTCGGCGAGAAACACCGCCCGCTGAAGGCGCGGATCAATCTGTTCTCGACCATGGTCGGGCTGGGCATCGCGGTGTTGATGCTGTCCTGGACCCAGGAAGGCGGCCCCGGTTCTATCGGCGTGTATTTACCGGGCAACTGGCAGGTGCCGTTCGGTATCGTGCTGGTGGTGGACCAACTGTCGGCCTTGATGCTGGTGCTCACCGGCGTTATCGGTGTGAGCGCCCTGCTGTTCGCCATGGCGCGCTGGGACCGCGCCGGGACCAGTTTCCATGCGCTGTTCCAGGTTCAACTGATGGGCTTGTACGGCGCCTTTCTGACCGCCGACCTGTTCAACCTGTTCGTGTTTTTCGAGGTGTTGCTGGCCGCCTCCTATGGCCTGATGCTGCACGGCTCGGGCCGGGCGCGGGTGTCGTCGGGGCTGCATTACATCTCGATCAACCTGCTGGCCTCGTCGCTGTTTCTGATTGGCGCGGCGATGATCTACGGCGTCACCGGCACCCTGAACTTCGCCGACCTGGCGCTGAAAATCCCGCTGGTGCCGGAGGCCGATCGCGGTCTGTTGCACGCGGGCGCGGCGATTCTGGCCACCGCTTTTCTGACCAAGGCCGGCATGTGGCCGCTCAACTTCTGGCTGGCACCGGCCTACTCGGCAGCCAGCGCGCCGGTGGCGGCGATGTTTGCGATCATGACCAAGGTGGGCGTGTACACCGTGCTGCGCCTGTGGACCTTGCTGTTCTCGGGCCAAGCCGGGGCTTCGGCGCTGTTTGGCGGCGACTGGCTGGTGTACGGCGGCATGGCCACCATTGTGTGTGCGGCGTTGGCGATGGTCGCCGCCCAGCGCCTGGAGCGCATGGCCAGCCTGAGCATTCTGGTGTCCGCTGGCATTCTGTTGTCGGCGGTGGGGTTCGCCCAGCCGAGCCTCACGGCCGGGGCGCTGTTTTATCTGGTCAGCTCGACGCTCGCCCTGAGCGCACTGTTTCTGCTGGCCGAGTTGATCGAGCGTTCGCGCTCGGCCAATGACCTGCCGCTGGACGAAGAAATCGACGCGCTGCCCCGGGCCATGGAGTCGTTGCACCCACGGCCCGGGGTCAACCTGGACGACGAGCAAAAGGCCGTGGTCGGCCAGGTGATCCCCTGGACCATGGCGTTTCTGGGGTTGAGCTTCATTGCCTGTGCGCTGCTGATTATCGGCATGCCGCCGCTGTCGGGGTTTATCGGCAAGTTGAGTTTGCTCAGCGCCCTGATGAACCCGACTGGACTGGGTGCGGACGTTGACGCCCACGTTCGCCCGGCGGCGTGGGGCCTGGTCGCGTTGTTGATCCTGTCGGGCCTGGCCTCGCTGATCGCCTTTGCCCGCCTGGGCACCCAGCGTTTCTGGACGCCGGAGGAACGCCCTTCGCCGCTGCTGCGCCGCTTTGAGTGCGTGCCGATCTTCCTCCTGCTGGGCCTGTGCATCGCCCTGACGTTCAAGGCCGAACCACTGATGCGCTATACCCAAGCCACTGCCGAAAGCCTGAACAACCCGGAACACTACGTGATGGCCGTAATGGCAACCCGCCCGGTATTGAGCCCTGAAGCCAAGGCCGCCGCGCAGGAGGTGCAGCCATGAAGCGCCTGCTCCCCGCCCCGTGGCTGTCGCTGGCGCTGTGGTTGCTGTGGCTGGTGCTGAACCTGTCGGTGAGCCCCGGCAACCTGCTGCTGGGGGCGCTGCTCGGCGTGCTGGCGCCGCTGTTGATGGCGCCACTGCGCCCGCTGCCGATCCGCATTCGCCGCCCGGGGGCGATCATTCGCCTGTTCTTGCTGGTGGGCCGCGACGTGATCGTGTCCAACCTGCAAGTGGCCTGGGGCGTGCTCACCAGCGGCTCACGCCCGCCGCGCTCGCGCTTTATCAAAATCCCGCTGGCGCTGCGCGATGCCAACGGCCTGGCCGCGCTGTCGATGATCACCACGGTGATTCCCGGCACCATCTGGTCGGAACTGGCGCTGGACCGCAGCGTGCTGCTGTTGCATGTGTTCGACCTGGATGACGAGGCGCAGTTTATCCAGCACTTCAAGCACACCTACGAACGGCCGCTGATGGAGATCTTCGAATGAGTGCCCTGCTCGCCAATGCCATCTTGCTGAGCCTGTTCCTGTTTTCCCTGGCCATGATCCTGACGCTGCTGCGCCTGTTCAAAGGCCCGTCGGCACAGGACCGGGTATTGGCGCTGGACTACCTGTATATCATGGCGATGCTGATGATGCTGACGCTGGGCATCCGCTACGCCAGTGACACTTACTTCGAAGCAGCGCTATTGATTGCGCTGTTCGGTTTTGTGGGCTCGTTTGCCCTGGCGAAGTTTTTGCTGCGGGGCGAGGTGATCGAATGATGCCGCTGTGGGTTGAAGTGATCGTTGCCGGGCTGCTGGTACTCAGCAGCCTGTTTGCCTTGATTGGCGCGTTGGGCCTGTTGCGCCTGAAGGATTTCTTCCAGCGCATGCACCCTCCGGCGCTGGCCTCGACGATTGGGGCGTGGTGTGTGGCGCTGGCCTCGATCGTGTATTTTTCGACGCTCAAGTCGGGGCCCGTGCTGCACGGCTGGCTGATCCCGATCCTGCTGTCGATCACCGTGCCGGTGACCACGTTGCTGTTGGCGCGCACAGGGTTGTTCCGCAAGCGCATGGCGGGCGATGACGTACCCGCCGAAGTGAGCAGCGGCAAGGCCGAGGGCGGCAACTGATGAGCGAGCCTTACACCGCCACCACTGCGGCGGCCGCTGTGGAAGCCACGCTGAAGTGGCTCGACGGGCGCTGGAAACTGGTGATTCTGTTTCACCTGTTTGGCGGCCAGGTGCAGCGTTATTCGGACCTTGAACGGCTGATCCCGGACATCTCGCAGAAAATGCTCGCCCAGCAATTACGCCAACTGGAGGCCGACGGCCTGGTGCAACGCACGGTCTACCCGGTGGTGCCGCCCAAGGTCGAATACCGCCTGACCGACTGGGGCCAAAGCCTGTGCCCGGTGCTCGACGGCCTGCTCAAATGGCGGGCTACCAAGCCGGCAGAGGGTTAAACCGTCGGGACCGTACCGCCATCGATCACGTATTCGGTGCCGCTGATGGAGGCGGCAAGCGGTGAAACGAGAAAAGCGATCAAGTCAGCCACTTCCCGAGGCTTGGCCGGCCGCCCCAGCGGAATCCCGCCCAGCGACTGCATGATGATCTGCTTGCCTCCGTCGTAATCGGTCCCGGCCTGCTCTGCCAGGCGTTGCGCCAAGGCCACGGCCGCATCGGTTTCCACCCACCCCGGCGACACTCGCACCACCCGAATGCCCTTGGGCGTCACTTCTTTGGACAGGCTCTTGCTGTACGCGGCCAATGCCGCCTTGGCCGCGGCGTAGGCCGTGGTGGATTCCGGCAAGGGCAATTGGCGCTGAATGGACGTGACATGAATGATCACCCCCGCACCCTGTGCAAGCATTCCCGGCAACAAGGCCCGGTCAACCCGCACGGCGGCCAGCAGGTTCTGGTTCAGCGCATGGGCCCATTGCTCGTCGTCCAGCACGGCAAAACCACCGCCGCGCGCACTGGAGCCGCCAAGGACGTTGACGATGATATCGACGCCGCCGAACTGCTCGATCACAGCCCCCGTCGCCTTCGCACAACCGGCCGCGCTGCTTAAATCCGCCGCGATAAAATGCACACCCTCAGGGGTGGTTTCACCGGGGGTGCGGGCCACCGAAATCACCTCGACACCTTGCGCGCGCAACACCGCCACCACTGCCGCGCCGATGCCTTTGGTGCCACCGGTGACCAGCGCGCGGCGGCCTTCAAGTGCTAGGTCAAAACTCATGAAACGTCCCTCCTGGATAAACGAAGTACGCAGGATAGGAACCGTGTCGGTAGGCCACAAGAACGCACGAAAAGGTAACGGACTTACCTGAAAGTTAGTATGTGTAACGACGGGACCAGAGCCGCATGGCTCGTTAAAGATTAAATAATCCAAAATATACTTGGCACGACCTGGGCCGACTGGTAGGGTTTATGGATTATTTAATCCACTAAAATCAGACCCTATTCATGACCCCCATCACTCAGCGTTTCAACAGCAAAGTCGCCTTGGTCACCGGCGGCTCCCGCGGCATTGGCGAAGCCATCGTGCGGCGTCTCGCCGATGAAGGCGCCGCCGTCGTCTTCACCTACGCCGCGTCTGCCGACAAAGCGCAGGCCCTGGTCCGTCAAATCGAAAGTGAGGGCGCCAATGTGCTCGCCATTCAGGCCGACAGCGCAGACCCGATTGCGCTCGAGCGTGCCGTGGCCGTCACGGTCGAGCGTTTTGGCGCACTGAACATTCTGGTCAACAACGCCGGTATTTTGCAGGTGGGGACTGTCGATCAATTCAACCTGGAGGACTTCGACCGAATGTTTGCGGTAAACGTGCGCGCAGCCTTCGTGGCCGCCAAAGCCGCCAGCGCCGTGATGCACAGCGGTGACCGGATCATCACCGTGGGCAGTGTGGTGGCAGAACGCTCAGCGTTTGCGGGTGCCAGCGTCTACGGCATGACGAAGTCGGCAATCGCCGGTATGATCCGCGGCCTGGCCATTGATCTGGCGCCGCGTGGCATCACGGTCAACAACGTACAGCCGGGCCCGACCACCACTGACATGAACCCGGCCGATGCGCCTCATTATGAGCAGCTCAAAACCCTGATCCCTCTGGGCCGCCTGGGCACTGCCGGTGACGTTGCAGGCATGGTCGCCTACCTTGCCTCCCAGGATGCGGCCTTTGTGACCGGCACCAGCCTGACCGTCGACGGGGGTTACCTGGCCTGATTCTCTTACCCGTCATCGCGCTGAGGTAACCATGGCAAGACCCCGAGCCTTCGACCACGAGCAGGTGCTGCAACAGGCTATCCGCGTGTTCTGCGACAAGGGGTTTGCCGCAGCGTCCACCGAGCAATTGATGCAGGCCATGGGGTTGAGTCGCCAGAGCATGTACAACACGTTTGGTGACAAACGCCAGTTATACCTGCTGGCCATGGACGCCTACCAACGCCAGGCCGTGGATGACTTGGTCGACCGCTTGAGCCAGGGCCCTTCTGCGCTTGAGGCGTTGCACAGCACCTTGCGCGCCTTCGCCACCCGCCCCCTTCGAGAAGGCACGGCAGGTTGTATGGGCGTTAACGCCATTTGCGAGTTCGGGCTGACAGACGATGAAGTCAATCAAATCACCGAACGCAGCACCCATCGTTTGTGTGAGGCTTTTGGGCAGAACCTCAACCGTGCAATCGCGTCCCACGAGCTGCCTGCCGAAACGGATGTGCCGGGCGCCTGCGATTTTCTGATGGCGACGCTCAGCGGGATGAAAGTCGCCAGCAAAGGCGGCGCGACGGTCGAGCAAGTGGAGCGCATTGCGCTGTTTGCGATACGGGGCTTGCGGGCCTGAACCTCCCCCCTTGGCAGGGCGCTCGTGGCATAGAGGTTTTCGCGATGAAAACCCGCGCAACACGCCAAACCGTACTATCGAACTGTCAGATATGACAGTTACCAAAACCTGCGCTGCTCCTTACTGTTGCCCGTACTGCCCAACCCTGCGCAGTCAGCACCCAAGGAGTTCACGCCATGAATGACTCAGTCGCTACCTCCACTGTCGTGGTGGAAAACGAAGTCCACGCCACCCTTTCGGTGAAGGGCGAAAGCTCCGCCTTTGTTTCGAACTCGACAACCGTCGCCACCTCCGGAACCCGCTTGATCGTGCGCGCGTATCAGCATTTGTTCAGCCCCTTTCGCATCGTGCAAATCAGCTTTGGCATTCCGCTCGGTACGTCGGCGGGCACCTACCCGCTGGGCGACCCCACCAATGGCATCGTTGCGCATTTGCTGCCGCCCAATACCTCGCCGCTCGATTCTTATAACGCCATTGCGGGCAGCATTACGTTTGTGAATGCCCCGACGCTGGAACATGTTCACGGGAGCTTTCATTTCAAGGCGCAAAAGTTCAATGAGGAAGATCCTAGCGTTGCGCAAGTTAAAGATGGGACCCTGGCTATCGGCTCGAAATAGCACCCGTCCGTTTCAAACGTTGTTCATTTTTCCCAATGCCCCCTCGCAGTCCATTGCCTGATTAAACAGTGCCAAGGATTGCTGAGGGGTATTGCCGTTAACGGCGTGTCTGAAAGAATTTCTGCTCTTCATAAGTGAACTTTCCTACATCTCACTCACACACTATAAACAGACCCTTCCGACATATCTCCTTGATTTTTTTATGTATGTTTAACGCCAAATTAAACATGGCGTTTACTCTATGGCTAATCACGGTTACATGAGCATCAACGGAAAATCCCAAGGCATGATCTCGGCAGGTTGCTCCACGCAGGACTCGATCGGTAACAAGTGCCAGGACGGTCACCGGGACGAGATCATGGTGCTTTCTTTCAACCACAACCTGTTGAATGAAGGCAACCTGAACGTCCCCACGCATGGCCCGATCATCATCACCAAAAACATCGACAGGGCCTCACCGCTGCTCGCCGTCGCGCTGTCCAAAAGAGAAGAGCTGAACTGCATCATCAACTTCTACCGCATCGCGCCTTCGGGGCGGCAACAGAAGTATTACACCGTCGAGATTCGCGGCTGCGTCATTGCCAACCTCAATATCGAGGTGCCTCACGCGGTGTTGCTGAACGACGCGCAGGCAGAAGAACACCTGTCCCTGCGTTATCGGGAAATCATCTGGACACACCATCTGGCGGGCACCAGCGGCTACAGCACGTGGGAGCAAGCCGGTGAAGTCTGAAACCGCCACTTTCCACGACCTGTGGGAACTGCACATGGCGGCCGGGCGGCTGGTCAATCACGCGTGTGCAATCGGTAGCAGGCACCTGAGCAGCGGCGTCACGCGCATCCAGTTTCATCGAGAAGTGGCCTACTACGCACGCGGCATCATCAGGGCGGTTGAGGATGGAAGCAAAAGCCTTGAGCAGGGCTTGCAGGAGATCAAGGACGAGCAACGTAGCCTGCGTGAACAATTTAGGTTCGTTACCTGGCATGGCTTGGGCGTTGTCACCGGCGCACTTCAAATCGCAGCAGGTGCGGGTGTTTGCTACGCCTCCGCCGGCACGCTTTGCCTGATGGCAGGTATTCCGTTGATGGCACACGGCGCGAACAATACCTATGAAAACGGGCGCAACCTCGCCACCGGCCGGTCCGATACAGTCGGGCCTGTTCGCAAAGGCTACCACGCTGCGGCCTCGGTCATGGGGCAGGGAAACCGCGAAGGCAATATCGCCTATGGCGTTGTCGATATTGGCTTGTCCGTGCATAACTTCACACGGTATGTGAACAAACCAGGGGCATGGCGCTTATTCCGATACATTGATTCGGATCGTATAAGGGCCTACAAGACGATGGGTAAAACCTCCATAGGCGTTGAAGTTTTAGCCAATGGCGTCACGCTGGAAAACATCCGCGAAGAGACGAGTCAATGATTATCGGGGTCTATTTAATCATTAGTGCCTTCGGCATTATCGTCTCATTCACCGCCAAGGTACTGCTGTCAGGCAGAACCATGGGCAACACTCGATATTTTATTGGGTATGCCATCAGCGGCTGTTTTTTATGGATACATGGGGAGCTTATTTTCTACGACAAGTTTCCCTTTTATGGACGCCACCCAGAACTCATAAAACAATACGAGATCATTGGTTGGTTCGCGTTGAGCTGCTACCCCATCCAGGCGCTGGCGTTCCCGGCACCCTACGAAGTTCGTTGGTTGTTCTCAAAAAGGCTTGAAAAACAATGACATTCTGGTTTTTAGTCATTTTCCCACTCTTTGCACTCTGGGGCGTGCTGTGTGCTTACGCGCTTAAAATATATTTGTCCGGTGAATACCTGTATTCGCTGAAGTTTATAATGTGCATGTATTTCAACGGTTTCCTGGGTATTAACCACTTCGACATTGTAATGAACAGCAACTTTTTCGTGCTCGGCCGCCGCCCTGACATTGTGCTTGATTACCCCTTTATCACCTGGATCGCGTATGCAGGCATGCTGCTTCACTTCTTTGCCTATCCGGTCAGGCGACCCCTGCGGTGGTGGTTCTGAAGCATGAGGAACGGGCAATCCACCCCGCTCTTTTTCACCGCTTTATCACCCCAACCGTGAGGTGCTTTCGCCCAATAAAAAACGCCCCGAACTGAGTCGGGGCGTTTTTTGTCCAGCCGGCTGCGTTAGTCAGCCAATCGCCACGTCGTACCGCCCTTGCCGTCTTCCAACACAACCCCCATTGCGGTCAGTTGGTCACGAATGCGGTCGGACTCTGCCCAGTCCTTGTTGGCACGGGCCGCCAGGCGCGCCTGGATCAACCCCTCTACCTGGGCCGAGTCCACACGCCCTTCGGCACCGGCCTGCAGGAACGCGTCGGCGTCCAGTTGCAGGACGCCCAGCACGCTGGCCAGCGCTTTCAAGCGTGCCGCCAAACCCGCCGCAGCGTCCGTGTCGCTTTCGCGCAGGCGGTTGATCTCGCGCACCATCTCAAACAGCACCGCACACGCTTCCGGTGTGCCGAAGTCGTCGTTCATCACCTGGGTAAAACGCTCGACGAACGCCTCCCCGCCCACCGGGGCCACCACGGGCAGGCCTTTCAAGGCGTGATAGAAGCGCTCCAACGCGCCCTTGGCGTCCTTGAGGTTGTCTTCCGAGTAGTTGATGGCGCTGCGGTAGTGGCTCGACACCAACAAGTAGCGCACCACCTCCGGGTGGTACTTTTCCAGCACGTCGCGAATGGTGAAGAAGTTGTTCAAGGACTTGGACATCTTCTCGCCATTGATGCGGATCATGCCGCAGTGCATCCAGGCGTTGGCGTAGGTCTTGCCGGTGGCCGCTTCGCTCTGGGCGATCTCGTTTTCGTGGTGCGGGAACTCCAGGTCGCTGCCGCCGCCATGAATGTCGAACGTCTCGCCCAGGCAGCAGGTGGACATCACCGAGCACTCGATGTGCCAGCCCGGACGCCCGGCGCCCCAGGGCGACGCCCAGCTCGGCTCGCCCGGCTTGGTGCCTTTCCACAGCACGAAATCGAGCGGGTCCTGCTTGGCTTCGTCGACTTCGATGCGTGCGCCGATGCGCAGGTCTTCGATTTTTTTGCGAGACAACTTGCCATAACCCATGAACTTGGCGACGCGGTAGTACACGTCGCCATTGCCCGGGGCGTAGGCGTAACCCTTGTCGATCAGGGTCTGGATCATGTTCAGCATGCCGGGGATGTGGTCCGTGGCGCGCGGTTCCATGTCCGGCTTGAGGATGTTCAGGCGCGCTTCATCGTCGTGCATCGCGCTGATCATGCGCTCGGTCAGCACATCGAACGCTTCGCCGTTCTCGCGTGCCCGATTGATGATCTTGTCGTCGATGTCGGTGATGTTGCGCACATAGGTCAGCTCGTAACCGCTGAAGCGCAGCCAGCGGGTCACCAGGTCGAAGGCGACCATGCTGCGCCCGTGGCCCAGGTGGCAGTAGTCGTACACGGTCATGCCGCACACGTACATGCGCACCTTGTTGCCATCCAGCGGCTTGAAGACTTCTTTGCTCTTGCTGAGCGTGTTGTAGATCGTTAGCACGACAAATCCTTAAGACTGATCACTGGCCCCACGAATCACGCAAGGTCACGGTACGGTTGAATACCGGAGCGCCTGGTTTCGAGTCCTTGATATCCGCGCAGAAGTAACCTTCGCGCTCGAACTGGAAACGGTCTTCCGGCTGTGCGTCACCCAAGGAAGGTTCGGCACGACAACCCGTAAGTACTTGCAGGGAGTCAGGGTTGATGTTGTCGAGGAAACTGGCGCTGTCTTCGGCCTTTTCAGGGTTGGGCGAGCGGAACAGGCGATCGTACAGGCGCACTTCGCACTCGATGCTGGCCGCCGCGGGCACCCAGTGGATCACGCCCTTGACCTTGCGGCCTTCGGGGTTCTTGCCCAGGGTGTCCGGGTCGTACGAGCAATGCAGCTCGACGATGTTGCCGTCGGCGTCCTTGATCGCTTCATCGGCGCGGATCACGTAGCTGCCACGCAGGCGCACTTCGCCATTGGGCTCCAGGCGCTTGTAGCCTTTTGGCGGTTCTTCCATGAAGTCATCGCGGTCGATGTAGATTTCACGGGCGAACGGCAGCTTGCGCACGCCGAGCTCTTCTTTTTGCGGATGGCGTGGCAGTTCGAGGTTGTCGACTTGCTCGTGCGGGTAGTTGGTGATCACGACTTTCAACGGGCGCAATACGCACATAGCGCGCGGGGCGTTCGCGTCCAGGTCCTGGCGGATGCTGAATTCGAGCATGCCAAAATCCACCACGCCGTCGGAACGGTTGGTGCCGACCATGTCGCAGAAGTTGCGGATCGATGCCGGTGTATAGCCGCGGCGGCGGAAGCCCGACAGCGTCGACATGCGAGGGTCGTCCCAGCCGTTGACGTGCTTTTCGTCCACCAGTTGCTTGAGCTTGCGCTTGCTGGTGATGGTGTAGTTCAGGTTCAGGCGGCTGAATTCGTACTGGCGCGGGTGCGCGGGCACCGGCAGGCTGTCCAGGAACCATTCGTACAGCGGACGGTGGCTTTCAAACTCCAGGGTGCAGATGGAGTGCGTGATGCCTTCGATCGCGTCCGACTGGCCGTGGGTGAAGTCATAGTTGGGGTAGATGCACCACTTGTCGCCGGTCTGGTGGTGATGGGCATGGCGAATGCGGTACATGATCGGGTCGCGCAGGTTCATATTCGGCGAGGCCATGTCGATCTTGGCGCGCAGCACACGGGCGCCGTCGGGGAACTCACCGGCGCGCATGCGGGCGAACCAGTCCAGGTTCTCCTCCACCGAGCGCTCGCGGAACGGGCTGTTCTTGCCGGGCTCGGTCAGGCTGCCACGGTATTCCTTGGCTTGCTCGGGGCTCAGGTCGTCCACGTAGGCTTTGCCGGCCTTGATCAGCTCGACGGCCCAGTCGTGCAGTTGGTCGAAGTATTGCGAGGCATAGCGCACTTCACCGGACCACTCGAAGCCCAGCCACTTCACGTCGCTTTCAATGGCGTCGATGTATTCCTGGTCTTCCTTGGCCGGGTTGGTGTCGTCGAAACGCAGGTGGGTCACGCCGCCGAATTCCTGGGCCAAGCCGAAGTTCACACAAATCGACTTGGCGTGGCCGATGTGCAGGTAACCGTTGGGCTCAGGCGGGAAACGGGTGACGATCTGCGTGTGCTTGCCCGAATCCAGGTCCGCCTGGATGATCGGGCGCAGGAAGTTGACCGGGACGGCAGGTCCGGCCTTGGCGTTCGGGGTAGGGTCGACAGTGGGCTTGCTCATAGGATCCTTGAAGACAGGTACGTGGCCCGGGCAGGCCAGATAAAACAAAGCGCTTATCATAGCTGATGCTGTCAAGCCGCTGACAGCGCGAGGTGCATTTAATGCACCGGTGGTAAAAAACCACCTCGAAATTCGCGCAGGTCACGCTAAACTGCGCGTCCTGGCCGCCTGTTGGCCAAACCGGTCGCGGCGTTCCCACGCCCGCACCCACGAATTCCCTGAAAAGAGTAGTGAACATGACTCAAGTCAAACTGACCACCAACCACGGTGACATCGTCATCGAGCTGAACGCCGAGAAAGCGCCGATCACTGTCGCCAACTTCATCGAGTACGTGAACGCAGGCCACTACGAAAACACCGTGTTCCACCGTGTCATCGGCAACTTCATGATCCAGGGCGGCGGTTTCGAGCCTGGCATGAAAGAAAAGAAAGACAAGCGTCCAAGCATTCAGAACGAAGCGGACAACGGCCTTTCCAATGACAAGTACACCATCGCCATGGCCCGTACCATGGAGCCGCATTCGGCGTCGGCGCAGTTCTTCATCAACGTGTCCGACAACAGCTTTTTGAACCACAGCGGCAAGAACGTGCAGGGCTGGGGTTACGCCGTGTTCGGTAAAGTCACCGAAGGCACCGACGTGGTCGACAAGATCAAAGGCGTGCAAACCACCGGTAAAGCCGGCCACCAGGACGTTCCGGTCGAAGACGTAATCATCGAGAAAGCCGAGATCGTTGGGTGATATTACTGATTTCAGATTTGCATCTGGAAGAGACACGCCCGGACATTACCCGGGCGTTTCTGGAGTTGCTGGGCGGCCGCGCTCGCGCTGCCCAAGCGCTGTATATCCTGGGCGACTTCTTTGAAGCCTGGGTAGGCGACGACGGCATGACGCCGTTCCAGCACTCCATTTGCACCGCCCTGCGCGCCTTGAGTGACAGCGGCACACCGATTTTCATCATGCATGGCAACCGGGACTTCCTTATAGGCAAAGCGTTCTGCAAAGCAGCAGGCGCCACCTTGCTCAAGGACCCGAGTGTGGTGCAGCTCGCCGGGGAGCCCGTGCTGTTGATGCACGGCGACAGCCTGTGCACCCGCGACGTGGGCTACATGAAGCTGCGGCGGATCCTGCGCAACCCCCTCACCCTGTTTATCCTGCGTCACCTGCCCTTGCGCACCCGGCACACACTGGCACGCAAGCTGCGCAGTGAAAGCCGGGCGCAAACGCGCATGAAGGCCAATGACATCGTCGATGTCACCCCCGAAGAAGTGCCCCGGGTGATGCAACAGTTTGGCGTGCGCACCCTGGTGCATGGCCACACCCACCGCCCCGCCATTCACAAGTTGCAGGTGGACGGGCAACCGGCCAAACGCATTGTGCTGGGGGATTGGGACAAGCAAGGCTGGGCGCTGCAGGTGGATGAACAAGGGTTCCAGCTGGCCGCGTTCGACTTCGCGCCGTTGCTGCTCAACCACACGCCCTGACCCGCGCCAAGCGACGGCCCCACGCCAAACGTGGGACCGGTCGCTCAATGCCCCGACGCCTCAGGGCCCGCCTTGGCACTGAACGGCGGCTTGGCCAGCCACACCAGCAGAATCAAGCCCATGAACATCCACCCCAGCATCGTGAAGTAATCCACGGTGGACATCATGTACGCCTGGCTGGTGAGGATCTGGTCCAGCTGCGTATACGCCTTCTGCCCCGCCCCGCCCAGCGTGTTCAGCGCATCACGGGTGGCGGAGTCGTACACGGTCATGTTCTCGCTCATGTAGGCATGATGCTGATCGGCCCGGCGAATCCAGATCCAGGTGGTCAGCGACGCCGCAAAGCTGCCGCCCAGGGTGCGTAAAAATGTCGCCAGCCCGGCACCGTCGGCAATCTGCTGGGGCGGCAGGTCAGACATCAGAATGGTCAGGGTGGGCATGAAGAACAGCGCCACGCCAATCCCCATGAACACCTGCACCAGGGCGATATGCTGGAAGTCCACTTCATTGGTAAAGCCTGCGCGCATGAAGCAGCTCAGGCCCATCGCCAAAAACGCCAGCCCGACCAACAAGCGCAGGTCGACCTTGTTGGCGTATTTACCGACAAAGGGCGACATGAACACCGGCAAAATCCCCATCGGCGCCACCGCAAGCCCCGCCCAGGTGGCGGTGTAGCCCATGCGGGTTTGCAGCCACTGCGGCAGGATCAGGTTGATGCCAAAAAACGCCGCATACCCCAGGATCAACACGAGGGTGCCAATGCGAAAGTTGCGGTAGGCGAACAGGCGCAAGTTGACCACCGGGTGTTTGTCAGTCAGCTCCCAAATCACGAAAAACGCCAGGGCGATGGCCGCGATCACAGCACCAATAATGATGAAGTTCGACTCGAACCAGTCCAGGTCATTGCCCTTGTCGAGGATGATCTGCAAGGCGCCCACGCCCACGATCAAACTCAACAGGCCCACATAGTCCATCGGCTGCGGGCTGGTGACCACCGGGCGTTTCTTCAACTGCGAACGCACCACCAGCGCGGCGAAAATACCGATAGGCACGTTGATGAAAAAGATCCACGGCCAGCTGTAGCTGTCGGTGATCCAGCCGCCCAATATCGGCCCGGCAATCGGCGCCACCACCGTGACCATCGCCAGCAACGCCAGGGCCATGCCTCGCCTGGCCGGCGGGTAGACCGCGATCAGCAGGGTTTGCGTCATGGGGTACAAGGGCCCGGCTACCAGGCCTTGCAGCACCCGAAAACCGATCAGTTCGGGCATCGAGGTGGACACGCCACACAAAAACGACGCCAGCACGAACAACATCGTGGCCCACAAAAACAGCTTCACTTCACCAAAGCGTCGGCTCAACCAGCCGGTGAGCGGCAAGGCAATCGCATTGCTCACCGCAAACGAGGTAATGACCCAGGTGCCCTGCTCCGAACTCACGCCCAGGTTGCCGGAAATGGTCGGCAACGCCACGTTGGCGATGGTGGTGTCGAGCACCTGCATGAAGGTCGCCAGGGACAAGCCGATGGTGGCCATCAGCAAGCTGGGCGGCGTGAACGCGGCGTTATTGCTCATCAGCGTTGCGCAGCCTTGGGCGCCGCCAGGCTGTTGTCATGGATCAGCTGGGTGATCATAGCGTCAGCCTCGGCCAATTGACGATCGTACACACCGGTGGTGAACGTGGCTTTTTGCGGTGGCTGTTGGGCCAGCACCGGGCCGCTCTGATCGTGCAGGTCGACGCTGACCACGGTGGACAAGCCCACCCGCAACGGGTGCTTGGCCAATTCGTCGGCGTTGATGTGAATGCGCACCGGCACCCGCTGCACAATCTTGATCCAGTTACCGGTGGCATTCTGCGCGGGCAGCAATGCGAAGGCACTACCGGTGCCCGCGCCCAGGCTGTCGATGGTGCCGCTGAACTTCACGTCGCTGCCGTACATATCCGACTCGATGTCCACCGGCTGGCCAATGCGCATGTCGCGCAATTGGGTTTCCTTGAAGTTGGCGTCGATCCACAGTTGGTCAAGCGGGATCACCGCCATCAGCGCCGTGCCCGGCTGAACCCGTTGGCCCAGTTGCACGGTGCGCTTGGCCACGTAGCCGGTGACTGGCGCGATCAGGGTACTGCGGGCGTTGGTGAGGTAGGCTTGGCGCAACTGCGCGGCGGCGGCCTGCACGTCCGGGTGCGAGGAGATCACCGTGTCGTCCACCAGCGCACTGGTGGTCTGCAACTGCTGTTGAAGGTTAGTCAGGGCGTTTTGCGCCGAGATCAGGTCGTCGTGGGCATGGGACAGTTCTTCCTGGGAAATGGCCCCGCCAGCCGCCAGGCTTTTGCGCCGGTTGTAGTTGTCCTGGGCCTTTTTCACGTTGGCCTGTTGCGCCATGACCTGGGCCTTCATGCCATCGACGTTACTGTACAACCCGCGTACCTGGCGCACGGTGCGCGCCAGGTTGGCCTGGGCGCTTTGCAGGCCGACGGCGGCGTCATTGGGGTCGAAATTGACCAGCACCTGGCCTTCGTGCACCAGGTCGCCATCGTCGGCGCCGATGCTCACCACGGTGCCGGTGACCAACGGGGTGATTTCCACCACGTTGCCATTCACGTAGGCGTCGTCGGTGCTTTCGCTGAAACGCCCGTAAAACTCATACCAGCCCCACACGCCCACAGCGCCAAGGATGACGATGAGCGCCAGGCCCAGCAGCAGCACTTTGCGTTTGCGCGGATGGGTGTCGGCGGGTTGTTCGGATGTGTTGGTGGGTTGGGCAGTGGCCATGACAAATACCTCAAGTTATTCCGTGCGTGTGGCTGGGGTGGTCGTGGTCGCTGCCACGTTATCGACGCTGAAACCGCCCCCCAGGGCCTGCATCAATTGAATCGACAGAGCGATCTGCCCGGCATTCAGGTTCGCCAGCTCGCGCTGGGCCTGCAGCAATTGCTGCTCGATGCTGAGCACGTCCAGGTAATTACCGATACCCGAACCGTAACGCTGTGCTGCGGTGTTGTAAGCGTCTTGCGCAATGTCCGCGGCGTGTTGCTGCGCCTGGATCTGCCGCCCGGTGTCACGCAGTTGCGAGAGGGTATTGCCCACATCGCCCAGCGCCTGCACCAGGGTTTTGTTGTACTGGGCCACCGCCAGCTCGTAGTCGGCGTCGCGGGCGTCCAGGTCGGCGCGCAACCGCCCGCCGTCGAAAATCGGCAGGGAAAGAGTCGGTGCAATGCTGAAGAAGCGGCTGGCGGAGCCAAACATCGCGTCCCCCAGCAACGACTCGGCCCCGGCGCTCGCGCTCAGGTTGAGGTTGGGGTAGAAGCGCGTCTTGCTGGCGGCGATGTTCTTGCTCGCCGCCTCCACACGCCAGCGCGCGGCGACCAGGTCGGGACGTCGGCCCAGCAGCTCGGCCGGCAGCACCGACGGCACCGCCACGGCGGCGGGCTTGAGCACCGCCGGGCGGGCCAGCTCGTTGCCCCGATCGGGGCCTTTGCCCAGCAGCACGGCCAGGGCGATTTTGGCGCTTTGCAGGCGTTTCTCGGCGTCGATCAATTGCGACTCGGCACCGGCTTCCAGGCTTTGGGTCTGCTGGTACTGGAATTGGCTGTCGATGCCAGCGCTCAGGCGGCGCTGGCCCAGGTCGAGCATTTGCCGGGTGCGCTTGAGGTCGTCATTGGCCAGGTCCCGCACAATGTGCGCCTGGCCCAGGTCGCTGTAAGCCTTGGCCACGTCGGCCGCCAGGGTGAGGTGGGCGGCCTGCCGGTCGACTTCGCCAGCACGGGCCTGGCCCAACGCCGCTTCCCAGGCGGCACGCTGGCCGCCCCACAGGTCGAAGGTGTAGTTGAACCCGGCGCTCAGGTTGCGCACGGTAGCGTAGGCATCGCCCTGGCCGCGCGGGTCCTGGTCCTTGGCCAGGCGCGAACGGCTGACCCCGGCGCTGGCGTCCAGGGTGGGCAGGCGCTCGGCATCGGCGGCATAAGCGGCGGCTTCGGCCTGGTGGGCACGGGCGCTGGCGACTTGCATGTCGGGGCTGTCACGCAGGGCTTCCTGGATCAGGTCGTCGAGTTGCGGGTCGCCCAGGCTTTTCCACCAGTCGCTTTTTGGCCAGGCCGCGGGCGACAACGTCACGCCGCTCAAGGATTGGCCGGTGTGCAGGTTGTTGGCGTCCAGGCGCTGAGCGTCGGGGGTCAGGCCGCTGTAGTTGGCACAACCGGCCATGCTCATGGCCACCAGCACCAGGCCAAGCACACGTGTGTTCATTGGTCACCTACCCGCTGGAGGACGAGGGAGTCCCCGGCCGCAATCAGGATTTTCTTCAGGATCTGTTCCAGCGCTTCCAGCTCACCAACCTCAAGGGCGCCCGTCAGCTCGTTCAGCGCCTGGGCGCCGATACTCGGCAGCAGGTCCACCAGGCCCTGGCCTTCTGCGGTGAGGGCCAGTTGCACCTGACGGCGGTCCTGCTCGGAACGCTTGCGCACCAGCAGGTTTTTTTGCTCCAGGCGGTCGAGCATGCGGGTCATGGAGCCGCTGTCCAGCGACAAGTGGCGACACAGCTCGGCCGGGGTGTCCACAGCGTACTGGGCAATGATGATCAGCACTTTGAACTGTGCGGCAGTGACGCCAAACGGTTCCATGTGTTTGTCCAGGATGCGGTCTTTGAGCAGCGCAGCACGCCCCAGCAGCAGGCCGAGGTGGCAGTCGTAAAAATTCTTGGGGGTGAAATGGCTCATCAGAAGTCACCTTATTACTGCCTAGGCAGCGAATATGTGACGAAATATTACTGCTTAGGCAGCGAATGTCAATACAGTTATTAGCTTGCTTGGTATTTGACGACTAACGGCCAGCCCGCACACGTAAAAAAAGGGGCCGGTTTTCCGGCCCCTTCGTGGGTAGCTATCGTGCGCATCCGAACGCGGGTCAGAAGTCCCGCTTGTAGAAAATATCCAGTGAACTGGCCACGCCACTCGCCACTTCCAAGTACACCTTCTTGCTCAGCAGGTAGCGCAGGGCAATGGTGTTGGCCGGTTCAAACACCCCCACGCCGTAACGCAGGCTGAGCTTCTCGGTGATATTGCCGCTGGCCACCACGGCAGTGGTGTTACCGCTGCCTTGGGTGTCCAGCTCGAAATCCTGAATACCCAGGTTCTTGGCAATGTCGGACGTCACCCCCGCACTGCCCATCAAGCCCAACCCCAACGCGGCCTGGGCAAGCATGTTGTTGTCCTCGCCGGTGGTGTTCAACGGGCGCCCCAGCACCAGGTACGACAGCGCTTGCTCCTGGCTCATCGCAGGTTCCGAGAAGATCTGCGTGGTGGGTTGCTCGGCGCTGCCGCTCAGGCGGATACCGGCCGTCACGTCGTCGGTCTTGCGGATGGCTTCGATATCCAGATAAGGCTGGTCCAGGGGGCCTGCGAACAGCAACCGCGCACGCCGCACGTCGAGTTTCTGGCCGTAGGCGCGATAACGGCCATCGTTGAGCCACAGCTCGCCACGGGTGTCGAGGTTGTCGCCAATGTGCACATGGCCCTGCACCTTGGCGGTGAGGCCAAACCCCGAAAACGCGAGGGTGTCCTCGCCGACCTCCACATCGATGTTCATCGCCATGGCCATGGGCGGCTTGCCCGCTTCGGTCTGGCTGCCGACGATCACGGTGTCATCCGACACCTTGACCGTTGACGGCGGCAGCTCGCGCACGGTGATTTCACCCCGCGGAATCCGCACCTTGCCAGCGATGGCCAACTGGTCGTGTAGCAGGGTGATTTTCAGGTCCGGCGCCACTTCCAGCACGGCATAAGGCTCCACGGTGACCGGTAGTTGCGCGCCTTGCAGGCTGAGGTCCACCGCCAGCGCCTGGCCCCACTGGATCTGCCCCTTCACACTGCCCTGCCCGGCCTTGCCGCTCGTCCAGCCGCCGTTGAGCTGCACGCTTTCACCGGCGATCAGCGCCTGCACGTTCAGCCCTTCAAAGCTCATCGGCAGTTCCGGGCCGGAGATCTCGCCGCCTACCAGGCTCACGTTGCCGTTGACCTGAGGCGCGAGCAGCCCACCGGAAATACGGCCGTTGCCGTTGAGCTTGCCGTTGAGCTTTTCCACCATCGGCACGAACGGGCGCGCCACGGCCAGGTCCAGCCCGGTCAAGCTGAAGGTGCCGGTGATCGGTTTGTTTTTGGGCAAAGGGTTGAGCTGGGCCTGCAACAGCAACTCACCCAGCTTGCCGCCGCGAAAGTTGAGTTGGGTGTCGATACGCTTGGGGTTCAGGGTGGTTTCCAGCTTGAGCGTGTCGTACGGAAAGTCCAACCACTGGTTTTTGTCTTTGACGCGCAGGGTGCCGCCGCTGGCGTCCACCGAAACGATGCCCTTGGGCCCGCTGGCGGGCAGGTCCAGCTGAACATCGGCATTCAGCGTGCCCTGCCAGGCAAAGTCCTTGGGCAACCAGGGCGCCAGGCTGTCGAGGGGGAACTGCTTGAGGTGATAACGCAGCTTGGGGTCGGGCATCAGGCGCTGGTCTTCGCCGCACAGGCTGGCGGGGCCGGAGATCCAGCAATGGGCTGCGAAGTTCAGGCGCCCGTCAGCCAGGCGTTCGATGCTGGCCGGGGCTTGCAGCTTCCAGTCCTGGCCGCCCGCTTGCACATCACCACTGGCCAGGCGCCCGCGCCAGTTGCCTTTGTCGAGGTTGCCGTCCAGCGCCAGGGCCAGCTTGACCAGAGGTCCGCTCAGGTCCAGTTGCAGGGTCTGGCTTTTAAGCGTGCCCTGGGCGCTGGCCGTGAAGGTGCCCACCTGGGTGTCACCGGACTGGATGCCGCTGCCCTTAAGGTCGATTTTCGCGCGCTGGGCGCTGTCCAGGTTCGCGCCCAGGCTCAGGCTTTGCAGGCGGTTTTCGGCAAACGCCAACTGCTGGCCCGCCAGGTTGAGCGTGCCTTGGGGCGCCTGCACCGTGCCCGCCACATCGAGGCGACCGTTGATTTGCCCCCGCAGTTGCGGCCACAGCTGGGCAAGGCGCGCCAGCTTGATGTCGATTTGCCCGGCCACCCGCTGTTGCAGGCTGCCACTGCCCGAGATGCGGTTGTCACCCAGGCGGATCTCCAGCGCGCCGAGGGTCCATTGCTCACCCGCGCCCTCGGCCTTGGCTTGCAGCACCGCAGGCTGGCCGCGCAGGCGGCCTTTGAGGTCGAGGTTTGCGTTGAGCTTGAGTTGCCCGTTTTTCATCTCGCCCTGGCTGCACAATGGGCCCGCCAGGGTGCCGGGCAGTTGCCCGACCCAGTACGCCGGGTTCAGTGCCGACAAATCCAGCGCGGCGTCCCAGGCCAGGCCGTCGGCAAATTGCAGGTTCAGGTGGCCTTCGGCCTTGCCTTGGCCAGCGGTCAATTCCAACTGCGGGAGAAAGACTTGCTTGAGGTCGCCACTGAACGGGGTGACCAGGCTGAACTTGCCGGCCGGGCCGTCGAGGTCGGCCTTGAGATTGCCCAGGTAGTTGCCGTCTTTATAGGAAATTTCGCCATTGAAGGTGCGCAGCACCACCTGGGGTTCGTCGATCAGCGGGTAGAGGCGATGCCAGGGGAAATCGAGCCAATCGATCTTCGCATCGGCGCTGAAACCTTGCTGCCAGTCCAGTTGGGCACTGAGTTTGAGGGTTTGCCGGTCACCGGCGTTCAGGTCCAGGCCGGCGATTTGCGCGCCTTTGGCGTCGACACGGCCTTGCAACAACAAATCCACCGGGCCTTTTTCGGCGGGCAATACGGCTTTGCCGAGCAGTTGGTAGCCGTTTTTCAGGTCGCCCTTGGCGGTCAGATCCAGCCCGTTGAGTTGCAGGGTGTCGGGCAAATCGGCGCTGGCCTTGAAGCCATCGGCAGCGATGTGCAGTTGCGCCGGGAGGTTTTCCACCAGCGGTTGCAATTGGCCACTGAGCTTGGCGGGCAAATAGCCGCTGCTGTCAGCGTCGAGCGTGAGGCTCTTGAGCAAATCACCCTGCACCTTGAGCGCCAGGCGCCAGGGCGTGCCGCCAGGGGCGTACGGCAGGCTCAGGTTACCGGCGGCGGTCAATGGCCAGTCGCCGGTGGGTTGCAGCAGCCCGGACAAGTCCAGCACCAGGCCTTCGCGTTGCAGGTGCACGGTGTCGAGCTTAAGGCCCTCGGCGGTCCAATGGGCGGCCAGTTGCAGATCCTTGAGTTGCTCACTGCCGTTTAGCACCAGGCTTGCGACGCGCACATTGGCCAGTTGAACCGCCACCGGCAACGTCAAGGTGGGCAAGGTGATCGGGCCGCTGCTGTCCTGCTCCGGGCCCGGCGGGAATTGCAAATTGACCTGTTCCACCTCCAGCGTGTTGACGCACAAGGTCATGCGCAGCAGGCAGGCCGGCGACCAATCGAAGGTAGGGGCCTTGAGCACCACCTGGCTGGCGTCCTGCTGCCAAACCAGTTGATCGGCGCTCCACTGCCCGCCTAGCCGTCCCTGGAAATGCTCCACGTTTAGGCCCGGCACCTGGCCCAACACCCAGCGGCTGCCCGCCTGGGTGCCCAGCACCGTCCACAGCGCCAACAGCACCAACGCCAAGACCGCCAGAACGGTCAGCCCCGCTATTTTCAAACCACGCATCACAGCTCAGGCCCCATGGAAAAGTGCAAACGAATACGGCCCGGGTCTTCCAGGGCATGGGCCAGGTCGAGGCGGATCGGACCGACCGGCGACACCCAGCGCACCCCTACACCCACGCCGGTTTTGAGGCTGGGCATTTCCAGGGTGTTGAATGAGTTGCCCTGGTCGATAAAGGTCGCGATCCGCCATTTGTCGGTGATGGAGTATTGATACTCCGCACTCAGCGCCACCATGTAGCGGCCCCCGATGCGGTCGCCCCGATCGTTTTCCGGCGACAGGGTCTGGTACTCGTAGCCGCGTACGCTCTGGTCACCCCCGGCAAAAAAGCGCAGGGACGGCGGTACGGACTTGTAACCGTTGGTGGCGCTGCCGCCAAATTGTGCGCGGCCAAGGAAGCGGTGGTTGTCCCACAACGTGGTCAAGCCTTTGACCGTGGCGGTGCCATAAAGCAGGTTGGTGTCCGAACCGAGTCCTTCCTTGGCCACCTTGGTGTCGAACTGCAGCCGATAGCCGTTGTGGGGGTCGATGCGGTTGTCGCTGCGCAGGTACGAATAGGTCACGCCCGGCATGACCAGGTTGCTCAGGCCCGAGTCGTTGCCCAGGCGATACTCTTCGCGCTGGTACTTGAGCGAGATGATCCGGGTCCAACCGCTGGGCAACTTGCTGTGCCATTCGGGGCCGACGGTGAGCAGCTTGCTCAGGGTGTCGGTGTTGGCCAGTTCTTCATTCTGGTAACCGGCGGCAAAACGCAGTTTATCGGTGAGGGGGGGGTCCAGCGGAATGTCGTACCACAGCCCGACGTTTTGCCGGGGCGCCGACAGTTCGGCTTCCCAACCATAACTGTGGCCCTGGGGGTTGACCCAGTGCCGCGTCCAGTTGGCCTTGCCGCGCGGGCCGACGTCCGTCGAATAACCCAGGCCCAGGCCCAGGGTGCGGGGCTTGCGGGTTTCCAGTTGCACGGCCACCGGGATCACATCATGGGCGGAGGCTGCCGGTGCCGCGTCCACCCGCACGCCTTCAAAAAAGCCGCTGCCTTGCAGGGCCTGGTTGAGTTCGGCGATCAGCTCGGAGTCGTAGGGCGTGCCGCTCTTGAACGGCACCATGCGTTGCAGCAGGTCCTCGTCGAACGGGGTGTCGCCGGTGAAGTTGACCTTTCCCAAGGTGTAGCGCGGGCCGCTGTCGTACACGAGGTCGATATCGGCCACGCCCGCTTGCGGGTCCACCGACAACGTCTGGTGGGTAAAGCGCCCGCTGAAAAAACCATAGCGCGACGCCTGGTTCTGGATCATGCGCTTGGCGGCTTCATAGTTGCCGTGGTTGAGCACGGCGCCGGGGGTGAGGTCGCGGCTGTCGGGCACACGAAAGGCTTTAAGGGACGCGGCCTGGCCGTCGACCCGAATGGTCACGGTGCGCAAATGCACCGGCTCGCCGGGGTCGACGGTCAGCGTCAAGCGCGGGTTCTTGCCGCCTTTCACCTCACTGGTGATCTGCGGCTGGTAGAACCCCAGCGCCTGGGCGGCTTTTCGGGCCTGCTCCTCGGCGCCGCGACTGAAACGCAGCAGCGCTTCTTCGTCACGGTCGCCCACCCCGCCGATATAGCCTTCGATGTTGGCTTTCAACGCGTCGTTAGAGGGCTTGATCCGCACGTCCAATTCGCTTTGCGCCAATGCGCCGCAGCTTGTAAACAGCAGAACCAAGCCGCTGGTAAATCTTCCTGGAAACTTCATAGGCGCGGATGCTACACGAGCTAGGGAGCGTCTTAGAACCCGGATTATTCTGAAAATTTCTGTGTTAAAGCATTGCAGGCTGTAACACCTGCGGATTCGGGTGGAAAAACACGTGCTCAAGCACAGGCCCCACCGCCACCTCGCCGATTTCTTCATAGCCCTGACGCTTGTAAAACTCCAGGTAACGCGAATTGCCGGTGTCCAGCACCACGCCCGACGAGTTCACGTCTTCGGCACACCAGTTATGCACGGCCTCCAGCAACTGTTCGCCGTAATTTTTACCCTGGAACTGCGGATGAATCCCCAGCAGCGGCAACACATGCACCGACGCCGAGGGCAGGCACGCCAGTACCGCGTGATGGTATTCAAGGTATCGCCGGGTGCCACGCACGCCCGTGCTCAGCCACATGCGCAATTGCCAGGCCCAACTGTCGGTAATGCCCAGGCGCCGTTGCGGCGGTGCGATGAGGGCGATGCCGATCAGGCGGTCATTGACCAATAAGCCAATGGCGGGCAGCTCCTGGAAAAAATGCTGCTTGACCAACTCGCGCACCGTGGCACGCACGCGCTGTTCGTAGCCGGGACGTTCGGCCTCGAAAATATAAGCAAAGGTCGGTTCATGGCGGTAGGCCTGGTACAGCAGGGAACGGGCTTCGCGGGCGTAGCCGCTGTCGAGCAGGTGGATTTGGGCTGTGGAGGTGTCGGGCATAACGGTGGTTCTCCCCTAAACGTGGCGGCAAGGGGCGCAATTCAAGGCTTGCGCGCTTATGGGTACGAACCTGTACGACACGACTCGTTCCAACACGTTAGCAGCGCCACTGCCCTGTCGCCACGCTGGCCCCCGCCGGACTTGTCGGCTAGCATCGCCCTTTTGCCAGACTGGACTGCCGACCATGAAAATCGTCTCTTTTAATATCAACGGGCTGCGCGCACGCCCTCATCAGCTGGCGGCCCTGATCGAAAAACACCAGCCCGACGTGATCGGCCTGCAAGAAACCAAGGTGCACGACGACCAGTTCCCGCTGGCCGAAATTGAAGCGCTGGGCTACCACGTGCACTACCACGGGCAAAAAGGCCACTACGGCGTCGCCCTGCTCTCACGCCAGGCGCCGCTGGCCGTGCACAAAGGTTTTGCGAGCGACGAAGAAGACGCCCAGCGCCGGTTTATCTGGGGCACGTTCACCGACGCCAACGGCCACCCGATCACCATCATGAACGGCTATTTCCCACAGGGCGAAAGCCGCGACCACCCCACCAAATTCCCGGCCAAGCAGCGTTTTTACGAAAACTTGCAACA
This sequence comes from Pseudomonas sp. SDO5215_S409, assembly GCF_054071325.1. NCBI lineage: Bacteria > Pseudomonadati > Pseudomonadota > Gammaproteobacteria > Pseudomonadales > Pseudomonadaceae > Pseudomonas > Pseudomonas sp. SDO5215_S409. The sequence continues at coordinate 196,708 of NZ_JBSVWN010000002.1, forward strand.
GTTGCTCGAATCGCAATTTCGCAACGACCAGGCGCTGGTGGTGATGGGCGACATCAATATTTCGCCCGAAGACTGTGACATCGGCATCGGCGCCGACAACGCCAAGCGCTGGCTCAAGACCGGCAAGTGCAGCTTCCTGCCCGAAGAACGCGAGTGGATGGCGCGCCTGAAAAACTGGGGCCTGGTGGACAGCTTCCGTCACCTCAACCCGGACGTGGCCGACCGCTTCAGCTGGTTCGATTACCGCAGCCGCGGGTTTGAAGACGAGCCCAAGCGCGGCCTGCGCATTGATGTGATCCTGGCCTCCCAAGGGTTGCTGTCGCGGGTCAAGGATGCGGGCGTGGACTATGAACTGCGCGCCCTGGAAAAACCCTCCGACCACGCGCCGATCTGGCTTGAACTGAGCTGATGCGGGCCACGGTGGCCTGCGTCATCTTTATGCAACCTTTCTGACTTAATCTGCCGGCACTCCCTTTGACCCAAGAAGGTGCCGGCATGATGCTGCGCGTTCTATGGCTGCTGAGCGTGCTCAGCGCACTCCCCCTCGCCGTGTTTGCCACGCCGCTGCCCCTGCCTGAACACGGCCCTGCGTTACGCATCCAGGGCTCCAATACGATTGGGGCGGGCCTGGGCCCGGCGCTGGTCAAGGCCCTGATGGAACAACAGGGCTTGCAGGGCGTGCACAACGAGCCGTCCGGGCGCCTCAATGAACAACGCATTGTCGGCAAAAGCCGCCAGGGCCGCAGCGTCATCGTCGAGGTGGCGGCCCACGGCTCCAGCACCGGTTTTGCCGCGTTGAAAAACGCGGGCGCCGACCTGGCGGCCTCGTCCCGCCCGATCAAAGACAGCGAACTGATCACCCTGGAACACCTGGGCGACCTCAAAAGCCCCGAGGCTGAACAGGTGATCGCCATCGATGGCCTGGCCATTATCCTCAACCCGCATAACCCGCTGAGCACTTTGAACACCGAGCAACTGGCGCAGATCTTCAGTGGCGAGGTCAGCACCTGGGAACAAGTGGGCGGGGTCGGCGGCAAGATTCATGTGTACGCCCGTGATGACCAGTCCGGCACCTACGACACCTTCAAGGAACTGGTGCTCGGGCGCCACGCCAAGACGCTGGACGCCGGCGCCACGCGTTTGGAGTCCAGCGAAGCGCTGTCGGACGCCGTCAGCCACGACCCGCAAGGCATCGGTTTTATCGGCCTGCCTTACGTGCGCCGGGCCAAGGCCGTGGCGATCATCGACGGTGACTCGCAACCCATGCTGCCCCTCGACAGCCTGATTGCCACCGAGGATTACCCGTTGTCACGCCGGTTGTTTTTCTACCTGCCGCCCAACAACCGCAACCCGTGGGGCCAGGCGCTGGTGGACTTTGCCCAGAGTGGCAAGGGCCAGGCGATCGTCGCCGCCAACGGGTTTATCGCACAGCAGGTACAGGCCATCGCCGTGCAGCCCCAGGCGCCGATGCCGGCGGCCTATCAGGCGATTGCCCGTCAAGCACAGCGACTGACGGTGAATTTTCGGTTCGAGGAAGGCAGCGCCAGCCTGGACAACAAGGCCCGCCAGGACGTGCAGCGGGTGGTGGCGTATTTGAAACGCCACGGCAAGCTGGACAAGCAGGTGACGCTGGTGGGGTTTGGGGATGCCAAGAGTGATTCGCAGCGGGCGGCGTTGCTGTCGAAGTTGCGGGCGATGGCGGTGCGGCGCGAGCTGGTGAAAAGCGGTGTGGTGATGCGCGACATTCTCGGGCTGGGCGCCCAGATGCCAGTGGCCGCGAACACCGCAGATGAGGGGCGGATCAAGAACCGTCGGGTGGAAGTCTGGGTGTATTGACGGGCGAGTTTTTGCAGGTTTTATCGCGAGCAAGCCCGCTCCCACCGGGGACGGGCTTGCCTGCAATGGGCTGTCAGTGGCCGCTGCGCATCAGCTCACGCGGTACATATTTGCCGACCTCGAACTTGCCGATCGCCGCCCGGTGCACTTCGTCCGGGCCGTCGGCCAGGCGCAGGGTGCGTTGCATGGCGTACATGTAGGCCAGCGGGAAATCGTTGGACACCCCTGCCCCGCCGTGAATCTGGATGGCGCGATCGATCACCTTGAGCGCCACGTTGGGCGCCACCACCTTGATCTGGGCGATTTCGCTTTTGGCCACTTTATTGCCGACGGTGTCCATCATGTACGCCGCCTTTAACGTGAGCAGGCGCGCCATGTCGATCTCCATCCGCGAGTCGGCGATTTTGTCCAGGTTGCCCCCCAGGCGCGCCAGGGGCTTGCCGAAGGCGGTGCGGCTGACGGAGCGTTTGCACATCAGTTCCAGCGCCCGCTCGGCCATGCCGATAGAACGCATGCAATGGTGAATGCGCCCCGGGCCCAGGCGACCCTGGGCAATTTCAAAGCCGCGGCCTTCGCCCAGCAGCACGTTTTCGTACGGCACCCGCACGTTGTCAAAGAGCACTTCAGCGTGACCGTGGGGCGCATCGTCGTAGCCGAACACCGGCAGCGGGCGCAGAATTTTCACGCCGGGGGTGTCCACCGGGACCAGGATCATCGAGTGTTGTTGGTGGCGCGGCGCGTCGGGGTTGCTCAGGCCCATGAAGATCAGCACTTTGCAGCGCGGGTCGCAGGCGCCGGAGGTCCACCACTTTTTACCGCTGATGACCCACTCGTCGCCGTCACGCACGGCACGGGCGGCCATGTTGGTGGCGTCGGAGGAGGCCACATCCGGCTCGGTCATGGCAAAGGCCGAGCGGATCTCACCGCGCAGCAGCGGCTCCAGCCAACGTTGTTTCTGCTCCTCGTTGGCGTAACGCACCAGCACTTCCATGTTGCCGGTGTCGGGCGCCGAGCAGTTGAACGGCTCGGGGCCGAGCAGCGAGCGGCCCATGATTTCGGCCAGCGGCGCGTACTCAAGGTTGGTCAGCCCGGCGCCCAGTTCAGACTCGGGCAAAAACAGGTTCCACAGCCCTTCGGCTTTGGCACGGGCCTTGAGCGCTTCCATGATGGCAGTGGGCTGCCAGCGATCCCCTTCGCTTACCTGGCGCTCGAACACCGGCTCGGCCGGGTAAACATAAGCGTCCATGAACGCAGTCACGCGCTCACGCAGTTCCTGAACCTTGGGCGAATAAGCGAAATCCATGAGGCGCTACCTTTTTGGCAGGTTGTTTAGGGCATGGAATCGATGCTAGAGCAGCGCCGATAATTTACCTAGTCTATTCTCGGCGTGTATTAACATTCATCACCGATATATGATCGGCGTATGAACACCCCACACCACAAGGCGCTGTGAAATGAATCTGAGCAAGGTCGATCTCAACCTCTTCATTGTCTTTGACGCGATCTACACCGAAGCCAACCTGACCCGCGCCGGGCAGATTGTGGGGATTACGCAGCCGGCGGTGTCCAACGCACTGGCCCGCCTGCGGGAAACCTTCAACGACCCACTGTTTGTGCGCACCGCCCAAGGCATGGTGCCCACGCCCATGGCGCAGAACATCATCGGGCCGGTGCGCAATGCGCTGTCGCTGTTGCGGGTGTCGGTGCAGGAAAGCCGCATTTTCAACCCCCAGCAGGCGGCCAAGACCTACCGCATCAGCATGACCGACCTCACGGAAGCGGTGATTCTGCCCCCCCTGTTCCAACGCCTGCGCCGCCTGGCACCTACCGTGGCCATCGAGAGCTTTCTGTCCAAGCGCCGCGAAACCACCAAGGAACTGGCGGCCGGGCGGCTGGACTTTGCCGTGGACGCGCCGCTCAACACCGACCCGCAAGTGCGCCACGTCAAGCTGATGGAGGACCGCTACGTGTGCGCCATGCGCAAGGGCCATCCGCTGGCGGGCAAAGACACACTGAGCCTGGATGACTACCTGTCCCAGACTCACATCCACATTTCCAGCCGCCGCAATGGCCTGGGCCATGTGGACCTGGCCCTGGGCAAGATGGGCATCCAGCGCAAGATCGCCCTGCGGTCCCAGCATTACCTGATGGCCTACCAGGTGTTGCATCAGACCGACATGGTGATGACCGTGCCGGAACGCTTCGCCCGTCGCCATGAACTGAACTGGTTCAATGTGCCGGTCAACGACATGCCGCTGGTGGAAAGCCACCTGTACTGGCACGAAAGCACCGACCAGGACCCGGCCAACCGCTGGATGCGCGAGCAGATGATCGAGCTGTGCCAGCAAGTGACCGCCCAGGAGAAAAAACAGGTGCAGCCCGAGCAAGCTTGACGTTAACGTCAACCAGCCATTAGCTTAACGCTCAAGCCCCCTCTTGAGCGCCTCCATGAGCACCACCTACAGCATCTCCGACCTCGCCCGCGAGCTCGACATCACCACCCGCGCCATCCGTTTCTATGAAGAACAAGGCCTCCTGACCCCGCAAAGACGGGGCCAGGAGCGCATCTACTCGCCTCGCGACAAGGTCAGCCTGAAGCTGATACTGCGCGGCAAGCGCATCGGGTTTTCCCTGGCCGAATGCCGCGAACTGATCGAACTCTATGACCCGGCAAGCGGCAACCAGAAACAACTGCACAGCATGCTTGCCAAGATCCACGAGCGCCGCGAGCAACTGGAGCAGCAGTTGCTGGACATTGAACAGATGAAGCTGGAACTGGACACCGCTGAAGAACGCTGCACCCAGGCGCTGCAACACACCCTGCAAAGCCAGGCCAACCCCTCTTAAGAAAAAGGTAGTTGCCATGTCCCTTCCCTCTCACGTGCGCCTGGTGGAAGTCGGCCCGCGCGACGGCCTGCAAAATGAAGCGCAGCCCATCAGCGTGGCCGACAAAGTCCGCCTGGTGGATGCGCTCACCGCCGCGGGCCTTGGCTATATAGAAGTCGGCAGTTTTGTCTCGCCCAAGTGGGTGCCACAAATGGCCGGTTCCGCCGAGGTGTTCGCGCAGATCCAGCGCAAACCCGGCGTCACGTACGGCGCGCTGGCGCCAAACCTGCGCGGTTTCGAGGACGCGCTGGCGGCGGGTGTCAAAGAGGTGGCGGTATTCGCGGCCGCCTCAGAGGCGTTTTCCCAACGCAATATCAACTGTTCCATCAACGAAAGCCTGGAGCGTTTTGCCCCCCTCATGGCCGCGGCCAGGCAGCACGGCGTGACCGTGCGCGGGTATGTGTCGTGCGTGCTGGGTTGCCCTTACGAAGGTGACGTCGCGCCCGCGCAGGTCGCCGCGGTCGCGGGCGAGCTGTATGCAATGGGCTGTTATGAAGTGTCGTTGGGCGACACCATCGGCACCGGCACCGCTGGCGCCACGCGGCGCTTGTTTGAAGTGGTCGGCGCCCAGGTGCCACGCGACAAGCTGGCCGGGCATTTTCACGACACCTACGGGCAGGCCATCGCCAACGTCTATGCCGCCCTGCTGGAAGGTATCCAGGTGTTTGACAGCTCTATCGCGGGGCTGGGCGGCTGCCCGTATGCCAAGGGCGCCAGCGGGAATGTTGCCACCGAAGACGTGTTGTACCTGCTCAACGGTCTGGGGATTCAGACCGGCGTCGATATGGAGCGCCTGGTATTAGCGGGCCAGCAAATCAGCGCCGTGTTGGGCCGCCCCAGCGGTTCCCGCGTGGCCAAGGCCCGTAACGCTTCTTGAGTAACCGGCCTGTGACAATGTGTTACCGCGCCTCTGTCGATCGGGTAACGCGGGAACATATTTTGTCGTATTTGCCGAAAGACTTTTCTTACAAAAAACCAAGCCATTGATTTTAAAGGACTTTTAAAAGTTGGCACGGCTTCTGCTATCTCTATGGCATAACAAGAATAAAAAGCACCAAACCTAATAAAAACAAGACGTACCGACTCTGACATAACAAAAACAACACGGCAGAGACGCAGCTAACAGATTTTTTTGAAGTGGATGTGCTTCGCAGGGTGCGGCTAACGCCGTTACTCGCAACCGGACAGAGAAAAATAAAACTACCTTCAGGTAGCTGCCCACTGGTTGGATCGCGTGCGAAGAAGCAGATCGGCGCTTAAAAAAATACGTTTGCTCTTGACCCCGGATGGGGGTCGCCCAAAACAGCGGTAAAGGGTCACGGTCGACAAAAACAACAACAGACCGCCCCTCAATAATAAAAAAGAGCACGGCAACGACAAATTAAAGGGGACCTTCGGGTCCCCTTTGTGCTGTGTGCTCAATACTTAGCGCGCAATGCCTCGAGCGTCATCTCGCGCATACGGAATTTCTGGATCTTGCCCGTCACCGTCATCGGAAACTCATCCACGAACCTGAAGTATTTGGGCGTCTTGAAGTGGGCGATGCGGTCCTTGCACCAGGCTTGCAGCTCCAGCTCATTGGCCACCTGCCCCGGATGAAACTTGATCCAGGCCACGATCTCCTCACCGTAACGCTCATCCGGAATGCCGATCACCTGCACGTCCGCCACCGCCGGGTGGGTGAAGAAAAACTCTTCCAGCTCGCGCGGGTAAACGTTTTCGCCGCCGCGAATGATCATGTCCTTGTTGCGCCCGGCGATGCACACGTACCCGTGCTCGTCCATGGTGGCCAGGTCCCCGGTGTGCATCCAGCCCGCGTCATCGATGGCCTCGCGGGTGCCGTCAGGGTTGTTCCAGTAGCCGAGCATCACGCTGTAGCCACGGGTACACAGCTCGCCGACCTGGCCACGGGGCACGGTGTTACCGGCGTCGTCGATAATCTTGCTCTCCAGTTGCGGCTGGGTGCGGCCCACGGTGGTCACGCGGCGTTCCAAGTCGTCGTCCGGCCCGGTCTGCAGCGAGACGGGGCTGGTTTCGGTCATGCCGTAGGCAATTTGCACCTGGTGCATGTGCATCTCGCTGATGACCCGGCGCATCACTTCGATCGGGCAGGTGGAGCCGGCCATGATGCCGGTGCGCAACCGCGACAGATCAAATTGCGCCCGCTGCGGGTGGTCCAGCATGGCGATAAACATGGTGGGCACGCCGTAGAGGCCGGTGGCGCGTTCTTCGGCGACGGCGGCCAGGGTCAGCAGCGGGTCGAAGCCGTCACTGGGATAAATCAGGGTGGTGCCGTGGGTGATGCAGCCCAGGTTGCCCATGACCATGCCAAAACAGTGATACAGCGGCACCGGGACCACCAAGCGGTCCTGCGCGGTGAGGCCCAGGCTTTCACCGACCATGTAACCGTTATTGAGAATGTTGTGATGGCTCAGGGTGGCGCCCTTGGGGAAGCCGGTGGTGCCGGAGGTGTACTGGATGTTGACGGGCTGATTGAAATGCAGGCTGGCCTGGCGGGTGTGCAACTGCGCGGGCGGCACCCCTGCCCCCAGCGCCGCCAGTTGCGACCAGGGCAAGAACCCCGAGGGCGGCCGCGGGTCGAGGCTGATGACACCGCGCAGCTGGGGCAGCACCTCGCAACGGAGCTGACCGACGGCATGCTCGGCCAGTTCCGGCACCAGGGTTTGCAGCATGGCGTGGTAATCGGACGACTTGAACGCCCCGGCGCAGACCAGCCATTGGCAACCCGATTGCTTGAGCACGTATTCCAGCTCGTTGCTGCGGTACGCCGGGTTGATGTTCACCAGGATCACCCCCAGTTTTGCGCTGGCGATCTGGCTGATGCACCACTCGGCGCAATTGGGCGCCCAGATACCCAGGCGATCCCCTACCTGCAAGCCCAGCGCCAGCAGTGCGCGGGCGTGCAGGTCGACCGCTTGCGCCAGTTGCTGCCAGGTGTAACGCAGCGACTGATGGCGCACCACCAGTGCCTCACCTTGCGGGTAATGTGCGACGGTTCGGTCAAACGCCTGGCCGATGGTCATGGCCAGCAAGGCCTTGTCCTGAGCACCACGGCTGTAGCTCTGGTTCGGTTGTTCCATAACGACCCCTATTGTTTTTGTAGGTGGGCGATGCGCGCGTCCCGGCGCCTGCTTGACGTAAACGTAAACTACGATTGACACGCCCGCAACGCAAGCTTACGTTAACGTAAAGGTGAGCACGTTCCCCGGCGCCTCGCCCCACACAACAACAACCCTGTTCAAAGGTGCCCGCCCATGAGTTACCCCTCCCTGAATTTCGCCCTCGGCGAAACCATCGACATGCTGCGCCACCAGGTGCAGGCCTTCGTCGCCAAGGAGCTGGCACCCCGCGCTGCGCAGATCGACGTCGACAACCTGTTCCCTGCCGACATGTGGCGCAAATTCGGTGACATGGGCCTGCTGGGCATCACCGTGCCCGAAGAATATGGCGGCGCCGGGCTGGGCTACCTCGCGCACGTGGTGACGATGGAAGAAATCAGCCGCGGCTCGGCGTCGGTGGCGTTGTCCTACGGCGCGCACTCCAACCTGTGCGTCAACCAGATCAACCGCAACGGCAACCACGCGCAAAAACTCAAGTACCTGCCCAAGCTCATCAGCGGCGAACACATCGGCGCCCTGGCCATGAGCGAACCCAACGCCGGTTCCGACGTGGTGTCCATGAAACTGCGCGCCGACAAGCGCGGCGATCACTACGTGCTCAACGGCAGCAAAACCTGGATCACCAACGGCCCCGACGCCCACACCTATGTGATCTACGCCAAGACTGACCTGGACAAAGGCGCCCACGGCATCACCGCGTTTATCGTCGAACGCGACTGGAAAGGCTTCAGCCGCAGCAACAAGTTCGACAAACTCGGCATGCGCGGCTCCAACACCTGCGAGCTGTTTTTCGATGATGTCGCAGTGCCCGAAGACAACATCCTCGGCACGCTCAATGGCGGCGTGAAAGTGCTGATGAGCGGCCTGGACTACGAGCGCGTGGTGCTCTCCGGCGGCCCCACCGGGATCATGCAGGCCTGCATGGACCTGATCGTCCCGTACATCCACGACCGCAAACAGTTTGGCCAGAGCATCGGCGAGTTCCAGCTGATCCAGGGCAAGGTCGCCGACATGTACACCCAACTCAACGCCAGCCGCGCCTACCTGTATGCCGTGGCCCAGGCCTGCGAGCGCGGCGAAACCACGCGCAAGGACGCCGCCGGGGTGATCCTCTACAGCGCCGAGCGCGCCACACAAATGGCCCTGGACGCCATCCAGATTCTGGGCGGTAACGGCTATATCAACGAGTTCCCCGCCGGCCGTCTGCTGCGTGACGCCAAGCTGTATGAAATCGGCGCTGGCACCAGTGAGATCCGTCGGATGCTGATCGGCCGCGAGCTGTTCAACGAGACGAAGTGAGCCTGAAGCGGCACGTTTCCAGCTGCACGCGGCAAGAGACGCAGGCCCTGGCTTGCCGCCTGAACCTCTCACCTACGGAGCCCCTATGCCTCTACCCACCCAGATCAACCCGCGCTCGGCGGAATTTGCCGCCAACAGCGCGGCGATGCTCCAGCAGGTCGACGCCCTGCACACCCTGCTCGCCCAGGTGCAGCAAGGCGGCGGTGCCAAGGCCCAGGAGCGCCACACGTCACGGGGCAAGTTGCTGCCCCGTGAGCGGATCAACCGTTTGCTCGATCCGGGTTCGCCGTTTCTGGAACTGAGCCAATTGGCCGCTTATCAGGTGTATGGCGAAGACGTGCCCGCGGCGGGCGTGATCGCCGGGATCGGCCGGGTCGAGGGCGTCGAATGCATGATCGTGGCCAACGACGCCACGGTCAAAGGCGGCTCCTACTACCCGCTCACCGTGAAAAAACACCTGCGCGCCCAAACCATCGCCGAACAGAACCGCCTGCCGTGCATTTACCTGGTGGACTCCGGCGGCGCCAACCTGCCGCGTCAGGACGAGGTATTTCCCGACCGCGAGCACTTTGGGCGCATCTTCTTCAACCAGGCCAATATGAGCGCCCAGGGCATCCCGCAGATCGCCGTGGTGATGGGCTCCTGCACCGCAGGCGGCGCCTACGTACCGGCCATGGCCGACGAAGCAATCATGGTGCGCCAGCAAGCCACCATCTTTCTCGCCGGGCCGCCGCTGGTAAAAGCCGCGACCGGCGAGGTGGTGAGCGCCGAAGACCTGGGCGGCGCCGATGTGCACTGCAAGATCTCCGGCGTGGCCGACCACTCTGCCAGCAGCGACGAACATGCCCTGGCCTTGGCCCGGCGCAGTGTGGCCAACCTTAACTGGCGCAAGCTGGGCCAGTTGCAACAGCGCCCGCCCGTGGCGCCGTTGTATGCGGCCGACGAGCTGTACGGGGTGATCCCGGCGGACGCCAAGCAGCCCTTCGATGTGCGCGAGGTGATCGCACGCGTGGTCGACGGCTCGGTGTTCGATGAATTCAAGGCGCTGTTCGGCACCACCCTGGTATGCGGTTTCGCTCACCTGCACGGCTACCCGATCGCGATCCTGGCCAACAACGGCATCCTCTTCGCCGAGGCCGCGCAAAAAGGCGCGCACTTTATCGAGCTGGCCTGCCAGCGCGGGATTCCGCTGCTGTTTTTGCAAAACATTACCGGGTTCATGGTGGGCCAAAAGTACGAAGCCGGTGGCATCGCCAAGCACGGTGCAAAGCTGGTCACGGCAGTAGCGTGCGCCAAAGTGCCCAAATTCACCGTGATCATCGGCGGCAGTTTTGGTGCCGGCAACTACGGCATGTGCGGCCGCGCCTACGACCCGCGCTTTTTGTGGATGTGGCCCAACGCCCGCATTGGCGTGATGGGCGCCGAACAGGCGGCGGGCGTGTTGGTCCAGGTCAAGCGCGAGCAAGCCGAACGGGCGGGCGCAGCGCTGAGCCCCGGCGAGGAAAGCGCGATCAAGCAACCGATCCTCGACCAGTACGAAACCCAGGGCCACCCCTACTACTCCAGCGCACGCCTGTGGGATGACGGCGTCATCGACCCGCTGCAAACCCGCGAGGTACTTGCCCTGGCCCTGTCCGCGTCGCTGAACGCGCCCATCGAGCCGAGCCGCTTCGGCGTGTTCCGCATGTAAATGGAGCTGTCTCCCATGAGCGATTTCAACACCCTGGAACTGGTCACCGACCCGCGTGGTTTTGCCACGTTGTGGCTGAGCCGTGAAGACAAGAACAACGCGTTCAACGCCCAAATGATCCGTGAACTGATCCTGGCCCTGGACCGCGTGCAGGCCGACACCGGCCTGCGGTTTCTGCTGCTGCGCGGGCGCGGCAAGCATTTCAGCGCGGGCGCTGACCTTGCGTGGATGCAGCAATCGGCCGAACTGGATTACGCCACTAACCTGGACGACGCCCGCGAGCTGGCCGAGCTGATGTACAACCTCAGCAAACTGAAGATCCCGACCCTGGCCGTGGTGCAGGGCGCAGCCTATGGCGGCGCACTGGGGTTGATCAGTTGCTGCGACATGGCCATTGGCGCGGATGACGCGCAGTTCTGTTTGTCTGAAGTACGGATCGGCCTGGCCCCGGCGGTGATCAGCCCGTTTGTGGTCCAGGCGATCGGCGAGCGCGCCGCGCGCCGTTACGCCCTGACGGCCGAGCGGTTCGATGGCCAGCGGGCACGGGAAATCGGCCTGCTGGCAGAGAGCTACCCGCCCGCCGAACTCAACGATCAGGTTGAACAATGGACCGCTAACCTGCTGCTCAACAGCCCGGCGGCCATGCGCGCCAGCAAGGACTTGCTGCGCGAGGTCGGCCATGGCGCCCTGACCCCGGCGCTGCGCCGTTATTGCGAAAATGCCATCGCCCGCATCCGCGTCAGCGCAGAAGGCCAGGAAGGCCTGCGCGCGTTCCTGCAAAAACGCCCACCCGCCTGGCAGGCCAGGGAGCCACGTTCATGAGTACCTTCACCACGTTACTGGTAGCCAACCGCGGCGAAATCGCCTGCCGGGTGATGCGCACCGCCAAGGCCATGGGGCTGACCACCGTGGCCGTGCACAGCGCCACCGACCGCGAGGCACGCCATAGCCGCGAGGCCGATATCCGCGTCGACCTGGGCGGCAGCAAGGCAGCTGACAGCTATCTGCAGATCGACACACTCATCGCCGCCGCCCAGGCCAGCGGCGCGCAGGCCATTCACCCAGGCTACGGGTTTCTCTCGGAAAACGCAGGCTTTGCCCGGGCCATCGAAGCGGCCGGGCTGATCTTCCTCGGGCCGCCCGCCCAGGCCATCGATGCAATGGGCAGCAAGTCTGCCGCCAAAGCGTTGATGGAAACCGCCGGCGTTCCGCTGGTGCCCGGTTATCACGGGCAGGCGCAAGACCTGGACACCTTCCGCCTGGCCGCCGAACGCATCGGCTACCCGGTGCTGCTCAAGGCCACCGCCGGTGGTGGCGGCAAGGGCATGAAGGTGGTCGAGGACGTCAGCCAGTTGGCCGACGCCCTGGCCTCGGCCCAGCGCGAGGCGCTGTCCTCGTTTGGCAACTCACAGATGCTGGTGGAAAAGTACCTGCTCAAGCCGCGCCACGTCGAGATCCAGGTGTTTGCCGACCAGCACGGCCATTGCCTGTACCTCAACGAGCGCGACTGTTCGATCCAGCGTCGCCACCAGAAAGTCGTCGAAGAAGCCCCGGCGCCCGGCCTGAGTGCCGAACAACGCAAGGCGATGGGCCAAGCGGCAGTGCGCGCCGCCCAGGCCATCGGCTACGTCGGGGCGGGCACGGTGGAGTTCTTGCTGGATGCGCGCGGCGAGTTTTTCTTCATGGAGATGAACACGCGCCTGCAAGTGGAACACCCAGTGACCGAGGCGATCACCGGGCTGGACCTGGTGGCCTGGCAGATTCGTGTGGCCCAGGGCGAGGCGCTGCCGATAACCCAGGCGCAAGTGCCGCTGAACGGGCATGCGATTGAAGTGCGCTTGTACGCAGAAGACCCCGCCAACGACTTTTTGCCGGCCACCGGCCAACTGACACTGTACCGCGAGCCCACACCGGGGCCGGGGCGCCGGGTGGACAGCGGCGTGGCGCAAGGTGACAGTGTGTCGCCGTTTTACGACCCGATGCTGGGCAAACTGATCGCCTGGGGCGAAGACCGCGAACAGGCACGGCTGCGGCTGCTGAGCATGCTCGATGAGTTCGCCGTGGGCGGGCTGAAAACCAACCTGGGCTTTTTGCGGCGGATCATCGGGCACCCGGCATTTGCCGCGGCCGATCTGGACACCGGGTTTATCCCGCGTTATCAGGACCAACTGCTGCCGCCGCCCGGCGAATTGAGCGACGCTTTCTGGCAGGTGGCCGCGCAGGCCTTCATGCAAACCCGGCCACTGGACGCCACCCACTCTCCATGGGCAGACGGGCGTGGCTTTCGCGCAGGCCTGCCCGCCGAAATCTCCCTGCATTTGAGCTGCAACGGCCAGGATCGGCGAGTGAGCGTGGCCCCCCAGGCGCCGCAATGGCAGGACGAGTACTTGCTGGTCGACCAACAAGGCGTGCGTCGCGCCCACCGGGTGATGCGTGACGGCGATGGGGTTTTTCTGCGCTGGGACGGCGAAATGCACCGCATCGGCCTGTTCGACCCGATTGCCGCCGTCGACGCAGGCCAGGCTCACCAGGGCGGCCTGACCGCTCCGATGAACGGCAGCATCGTGCGGGTGCTGGTGGAGGTCGGGCAGACCGTCGAAGCGGGCTGCCAACTGGTGGTGCTGGAAGCCATGAAGATGGAGCACAGCATCCGCGCGCCCCATGCCGGGGTGATCAAGGCGTTGTATTGCCAGGAAGGTGAAATGGTCGGCGAAGGCAGCGCCCTGGTAGAGCTGGACGCGGCAAGTTAGAACTTGATCGTGGCCTGCACCACCACGCCGATGAGGCGGCAGTCTTCGCGCAGCAGCACCTTGGGATAGGTTGGATTGAGCGGCACCAGGTAAAGCTGGCCGCTTTCCTCCATCAGCTTGCGAAAGGTCGCACGGGAGCTGTCGGACCATTGGGCCACCACCAGCTTGCCAGGCTCGGCGCGAATGGCCGGGTCTACTAGGATCATCATGCCTTCGCTGATGCTCAGGCCGCTGGGCGCGGTCATGGCATCGCCCGTGACCGGCAGCCAGAACGCGGCGCCATCGGATGCGTGGTCCGTCAGTTCAAAGCGCGAGTTGCCATAGGCCGGGCGTTCTTCACGCACTTCGCACACGCCTTTCCAGTCGTTGACCGGGTAGCGAAAATACGGGGTGTAGTGCTCACCGGGCGCGTCCTCTGGCAGCGCCCGGGTTTTGTCACGCACCACCAGCGCCACCTCAAGAAACCCGAGCCCGAGTTCTTTCATGACCCGGTTCATGTCCGCCACGCTGGGCACCCGGCGTTTGCTCAACCAATGGCCGACGCCGCCCTGGGACATGCCCAGGCGGTTCGCCAGCTCAAGCTGCGACACCTTGCGGTCTTTCATGTTGGCCTTGACCAACGCTATCCAGTTATCCATGGGTGAGTACCCTACCCTGTGCAGTCGGCACGACAATAAACAGTTTGTATTAATCCAGCACAAGACATCAATACGATACGTACTATTATCAGGGCACACCCCCACCCCAGAGTACCCGCCTCATGACCCCACCTCTGCAGCCCGGCACGCCCGAAGAAGACGAACTGCTGTTCATTCGCGACAGCGGCGCCGCCCAGCGCGCGCTGGATTACTACCTCAAGGAAGACCCCCACCCGCCGTTCGACGACGCGCTGTTTGCCGTCAAGCCCGGTATCAGCGACGAAGAAGCCCTGGTGCACGCCTCCGACCTGCTGCGCAGCGCCGCCGCCACCGCCTATGAATCGGCGAACAGCAATCAGGGCAACGCGCGGGACCTAGCGTTTTCAGTGGTGTATTTGATTGATATGGCCAAGGCCATGGTGGAGCGATCGTTGCGCCTGTCGGCCAGAGAAGCCGAGTACCCGACGAACGTGTGAGGACGCGCAGTAAAAAATTTCTATCCGAGGGATAAAAACGTTTGACTTGCAAATGATAATGATTATTATTGGACCTAGCTGATCGCGAGATCAGTCGATAGCCCAAGAGACCTTAGGTCGGACTCTTGGAATATCTCCTCATCAGGCTAATCACGGTTTTTGACCCGGCTCTTTGGCCGGGTCTTTTTTTTGCCAGTTTTCCTGGCATGGCTTCAGGCTAATGAAGACTGTGTGTTGCAAGATGGCGCGCATGGTAGCAAAAGAATATTGCCAAGACAAAGCCGAACGGGCGCTCTAGCGCGGTTCTTTCCAAAATAGCACTTGAGAATCAATATCACAGATTCTAAGCTGCCATTGCGTCACGGACGACGCCCCCTCGCCCTCGCAACAATTTGCACCCCGGTTTTCCCACTCGCCTGTGTAAAATGCCTGTCACGACATTCCTACTCAGGCAGCCAGACCATGACCGTGGCCTTGACCTCGATAAAAATAAGCACCGACTTCGACAGCGGTAACATCCAGGTACTCGACGCCAGCGATGCCCACCAGTTGCTGCTGGCCATCAAATCCGACACGCGCAGCCCCCATTTCCAATGGTTCCACTTCAAGGCCGAAGGCATGCATGTGGGCCACACCCACACCTTCCGCCTGAGCAACGCGGGCCAGTCGTCCTACAAACACGCCTGGAGCGGCTACAACGCCGTGGCGTCCTACGACCATGTGAACTGGTTCCGCGTGCCCACCCGGTTTGATGGCGAGACACTGCACATCAGCCTCGAAACCCGCGAAAAACATGCCTGGTTCGCCTACTTCGAGCCCTACAGCCGCGAGCGCCATGACTGGCTGATCGACGTGGCCCTGAACCGCGCCGGCACCCAATTGCTGGCCACCGGCAAAAGTGCCGAAGGCCGCGACATCCAATTGCTGCGCCGCGGCAAAGGCGACGCCAACAAGCGCAAGGTCTGGATCATCGCCCAGCAACACCCTGGCGAACACATGGCCGAATGGTTCATGGAAGGCATCATCGAGCGCCTGCAACAGGACGGTGACAGTGAGTTGAAAAAACTCCTGGCCGCCGCCGACCTGTACCTGGTGCCCAACATGAACCCCGATGGCGCGTTCCATGGCCACCTGCGCACCAATGCCATGGGCCAGGACCTCAACCGCGCCTGGCAAAACGCCAGCCAAGAGATCAGCCCGGAAGTGCTGTTCGTGCAGCAGCAAATGGAAAAGTACGGGGTGGACCTGTTCCTCGACATCCACGGCGATGAAGAAATCCCCTACGTATTCACCGCTGGCTGCGAAGGCAACCCCGGCTACACGCCGCGTATCGAACAACTGGAAAAACACTTTCGCAGCCACCTGAGCGGCCTGACCCGCGACTTTCAGACGGTGCACGGCTACACCCGCGACCTGCCGGGCGAAGCCAACATGACCTTGGCCTGCAACAGCGTGGGCCAGGCATTCGACTGCCTGTCCCTGACCCTGGAAATGCCGTTCAAGGACAACGACGACGCCCCCAACCCGCACACCGGCTGGTCGGGAAAGCGTTCGATGCAATTGGGCAAGGACGTATTGAGCACGATTGCGGACATCGTCTCGGCGCTGCGTTAAAGCACACCCGCGACGGCTGTAAAAACCGTCGCGGGTGGCGGTTCAGTGCCGGGTGCCGGTCATGCTTTGCAGCACGCCATCACGGCGAACCAGGCCATGAAACAGCGCCGCCGCCAGATGCAACAGCACCGTCAAAAACAGCAGATACGCCAGATACCCGTGGGCCTTGCGCAGCACTGAAAACAGCTGGGCATCGGCCCCCACCAGCGCTGGCAACTGCACTGAGCTGCTGAGCATCACCGGGTCCCCCGCCGCCGAAATCATCGCCCACCCCAGCAGCGGCAACACCAGCATCAAGCCGTACAGCACCACATGAGAGGCCTTGGCTGCCAGCCTTTGCCACAGGGGAATGTCGCGTGGCAGGGGCGGTTGCTGCGTAGAGAACCGCACCACCAGGCGCACAATCACCAACGCCAGAATGGCAATGCCCAACGGCTTGTGCAGGTGGATCAGCCATTCATGGCGCTGCGACACCGACGCCGCCAGGCCTGCGCCGATAAACAACATGGCAATGATCATCAGCGCCATCAGCCAGTGCAGCAGCCGCGCCAACGGGGCAAAAAACCGAGGGGGTGTATTCATGGTTTCGACTCCTGTGGGGCGCTGTGCAACTGGTCGACTTCGCTGGTACGACGCAGGTAAGAACTGGCATACGCCGCAGAACGGGCGGCCAGCAGCGGATCGTTGGAGGCCTCGATGCCGCTGGGCAGAATCAGCGGATCAAAGTTGATGTCCCGGCAATCGCCGTCCAGTTGCGCCTCGCTGCTTTGCACCACCAGGGTCCCGGCATCGAGCACCTTGTGTTCGCCAGTCCAGGCTTTACTGGCGTCATCCACCGGGTCGCCGGGGTTGGCAAGGGTGATCTGCAAGTGCCAGCTCACAGGCCCGGCAGCCAGCCGCTGCATCAGGTCTTTTTCCAGAAAGTCACTGCCGTCGGGCGCCGTCGCACCCGGTGCATCCTGGCTCACCGGCACCACGCCCCAGCGCACGGCCTGACGCTGCCCGCTGACATTCACCAGGTAAAAGGCATTGATGCCGTTATAGGTTTCGGTCGCGTAACTGGCCGACGGCTTGGCGGTCTTGACCCACGCCAGGAAGGGCGCGGTTTCGGGGTGGGACGCAAAAAACGCTGGCATGTTCGCCGGGTTCGGCTTGCCGGTGGCCGGGTCCGGCGCGCCGGCCTTGAGCAGTTGGTAGAACGCTTCGGGCGTGCCCACCGGGAACACCGGCATGCTGTTCATCCCGGTGCGCCATTGCTGGCCGTTCGCCTGGCTGAACTGCAAGGCAAAGCTGCGGATCGGCACGCTGCTGTCCGGTGCATAGGGGTTGCCACTGGGCAACGCCAAACGCCCGATGACCGGGGTACGCGCCTCGCTGAACACCTGGGCCGTGGAATAGGCCCGCGCCTCGGCGCTGCTCTGGAAATACCCGGCCACGCACACGCCCTTGGCATGGTTGCGACGGTAGCCGGGGTGTATCCCATTGTTGGCTTCCAGCGCGTTGACCAGCGTTTTGGGCCGCAGGCGTTGTGGGTCGAGGGTGCCGTTGACGTAGGCACACGCCCCAGCTACAACGGCGACCACTACCCCGATGCTGGCCAGCCGCGCTATAAGACTTGCCGTGCTCAGTGGCGCACGAGGCGGTGATGAGTGATCTACCATGAAAAGACTCCAGGGCCAAAGGGCCTTGCGGGATGAAACATTAGGTCGGAACACTTCGGACGAACGCCAAGGCACTCTATTCCCTGCCCTGGGATTTATTTTTCAAGGCGTGGAATAACCTCCCGAGCCGGACGTCTTTCCAGTCCCAGCGTAGTGACCAGCCAGACTCCCATGCACGAACTCGACGAACAGTTACGCGAACTCATCCCCAGGCTACGGCGTTTTGCCGTGTCGCTGACGCGTAACGCCAGCAATGCCGACGACCTGGTGCAGGCCAGCCTGGAACGCGCCATCGTCAGCTGGACCGACAAGCGCCCCGAAGGCGACTTGCGCGCCTGGCTGTTTTCGATCCTCTACCGGCAATTTCTCGACACGTACCGGCGCAACCGGCGCTATGCGCGCCTGCTCGAATTTTTCACCGGCCGCGATGACGCAGAACCCTCGGCCGAACGTACCGTCATTGCCCAGTCGACCCTGCAAGCCTTCGACCAATTGAGCACCGAGCAACGTGCCCTGCTGCTGTGGGTGTCCGTCGAAGGCCTGAGCTACAAAGAAGTCGCCGACATTCTGCAAGTGCCCGTCGGCACCGTGATGTCACGCTTGTCCCGTGCGCGCCAGGCCCTGCGCCTGCTCAGCGACGGTGAAATCACCAGCCCTACCCTGCGGATACTCAAATGATCAGCCTGCCTCCCAGCGAACGCGATTTGCATGCCTACGTCGATCACCAACTGCTGGAGGCCGACCGGCGCGTGCTGGAAACCTGGCTGGCGACGCACCCCGACGTGGCCGCCCAAGTGCACGCCTGGCAACAGGATGCGCAGCTGTTGCGGGCGTCCCTGAGTGGCGCCTTGCAGCAACCGGCCAACCCCGAGCTGGACCCGGCGCTGATTCGCCAGCGGATCAAACGCCAGTCCCGCCGCCACCTCGCCACGGCCGCCGTGTTGTTGATTGCCGTGAGCCTGGGCGGCATGGGCGGCTGGCAGGCGCGCCAAATGGCATTGCAGGCCGAGTGGCCGCCCATGGCCGACGCGATGCAGGCCTACCGCATGTTTGCCCAGGACGCGATCATGCCCGCCGACTACAACGCGGGCGACGACGGCAACATGCAAACCTGGCTCGACCGCTACTTCAGCCAGGCCAACCGCCTGCCAGACCTGAGCCAGGCGGGCTTCAAGGCCGTCAGCGGGCGCCTGCTCAACACCGAACAAGGCGCCGCGGCGATGGTGCTGTACGAAAACGCGCAAGGGCGGCGCATCAGTTTTTATATCCGCCCACCAGGACCGGAAAACGCCCTGCTGCCTCGCGGCAGCCGCAGCGCCGACGGGCTGCAGGCCCAATACTGGTCGGGCTCGGGCTACAACTATGCGATGGTCAGCCCGGCGGATGAGCCGAGCACCCGTATCCTCAAACAGACCCTCAAATTCTAGAACCCCACGTCCAGGATCACGTTGTCGACATAGGCCCCGGCGGGCGGCGTGACCTGGTCGGTGTACACCTTGGCGTTGTAGTTGAACACCTGGCTGCCGAGCCCCAGGCCGTTGCCCGGGTTGACCTCCGCATCGCCACTGGAGCGACGGGCCGCACCAACGCTGCCCCACACCGTATTGCCGGCGCTTTTGAAGATGTCATAGCTCAGGAAATTGCCCGACGACACCATGCGCCGTCGGCCGCCGTTGGCGTTCTGCCCAGCGTCCAGGCCCACCGTGTAGGGGCTGCCCTTGGTGCAGGACACATTGATGGTCTGGTTGATCGTGCTAAAGCCGCTGATCACCGGCGCGCCGCCAAAACTGATGTTCGGGGCGCTGATCGTGCAATCGTTGTTGACGGTCAGGTTGACGGTGAGCGAGGCCGTGCCGGAGCTGTTATCACGCCCAAGGCAAATGCCCAGGGCACCGATGCCGGAGCAGTAATTCCAGTCCCAGAAAATACTCAGCGTTTCGGTGTAGATCCCGGCGGCCACATTGCTGCCAATAATCGTCCCCATGTAAAGCGGTACGGTCTTGGGCGTTGAGCCGCCCAGCAACCCCAGCAAGTCGATGATGCCGTTGCGCGCAAAGTCGTACTGCGTATTCCGGTTAATCAGGTAGGCCGCACCGGTGTTATTGCTGGCATAGAGGTTGTAGGCGATGACATCCCCCGTAGGGCCGACCATGCCGCTGGTGCTTGAAGTGACCGTGGCATAAAAATGATCATTGGTGGTCAACAGGGTCAACAGCGAACCGGTGCACCGCAGGCCGCCATTGGTGGTCGACGTGGATTGCACCGCAGTGCGCACCAGTATGGAACTCACAGCGCCAAACCCGGCGGGTGCAGTCGCGACCACCGAGCACAAGGCCTGGGCCTGCGACGCCAGCCCGCTCAACACCACACCCCACCACCAGTCACGCACCCTCACCCCACACCTCCTGTGTTCATCGACACACCAGCGGCCCGATCAACGGCACCTGCTCGACGGACGCGGGCAGGGCGAACTGCACCAGGCAGCTTTTACCTTCGGCAAGTGTCACCCGCAGGTTGTTCTGCGGCGCCAGGTTTTCCAGGTAGACCAGGCCGTCCCAGCCCACCACTGCCGCCGCACCGCTCTGCTCATGAATGACGCTGGCCCCCAGCGGCAACGGCTGGTTCTGCGTGTCCACCAGCTCGATGCTGGCCGCCACGATGCGCGTCAACGGAAATTGCAGCAGGTAGCCGCTGCCCCGCCGCACCGCCACGCGCTGCTCCACCTTGGGGCTTTGCACATTGGCGGGCAGGTTCAACGGATCGATCTCATATTTGCCGCGGTAGTAACCGCTGGCCCAGGGCACCAGCAAGCGGCCGGACGAGTCGGTCTGGCCCACCAGCTGGTTTTCATAGCGCACCGGCACCTTCGCGAAACCATCGGTGCTGACCACGACGAAGGCATCGTCGATGCGGTTGGCGGCGAACACCTGCTTGTCCATCCACACCAACGAGCCACTGGCATCGGCCCAACGGGTTTGCGCATCGCTGCTGCCATAAACACCGGCCTGCAACTGCACCGATTGCAGGCGCCAGGTGACGTCGGCCTGGCGATAATCCGGGCCCATGCCGTGGGCATAGCCGAGGTTGTAGCCCACGCCGCCCTGGGACGGGACGGCGCGGCTGTAGTTGACGCGCTCACGGCTCTCGCCGGTCTTGTCACGCTCCACACTGAAACTCATGCTGCCAGACAAGTCGAACGGCACCACCACCTGCGCCTGCACGGCCCAGTTGCTGTCGCCGATCTCGCGGTTGGCCGACAGGTAAAAACTGCTGCCGCGCCAGAGCGCGCGGGTCCAGGTGAGGTTGAGCAAACGGGTGCGTGAATCATCGGCGGCGCGAATATCGAAGTAACCGGCCCCCAGGCTGCCCCAGCTGTTGAGGTTGACGCTGGCGGTGACCTGCTCGCTGCGCCTGCTCAGGCTGATGAACGGCGTGTCGATCACCGTGAGGTCGGCGTATTGGTCGTGACGCTCAAGGCGTTGGTACGACAGGCTGTAGCGCTGGCTGCTGTACTGATAACCAAGGCTGATCTGCTGGCCCTGGCGGCCATCAAAACGGCTCTGGCTGATAGCGCTGTTGAGCACCCCGAAGCGGCCCATGCGCCAGTTGCCACCCAGGCCGCCCAGGGTCAATTCGCTGGAGCCTTCGGCATGGCTTTCCAGGGTAAAGCTGTCACTCAAGCCGTAACGCAGGCTGCCGGAAGCCACGCCGGGGCCGTAGCCGAAATCTTTCTGGGCGTAATCGCGGCGCAGGTTACCGGCGGCCACCGAGAAGTCCGACAAACCCTTTTGCAGCAAACTGCTGGTGACGTAGAACGGCACCGTGGTGGACACCTGCCGCCCGAGGGCATCGGTGGTCACTACCACCGCCTCACCGGCGCCATTGATGAACGGGATGTTGGTGAGGGTGTAGGGGCCTGGCTGCACGTTGTCGCTGGACGACTTGAAGCCGTTGATGAACAGGTCCACCGACGACGGCACCGCCGCTTCCCCGGCGAACTGCGGCAAGGGGTACGTCACAAGGTCGGGGCGCACGCCAAAATCGCGCGACAATTGCACGCCGCCCAGGCGCACCGAATTGCTCCACGGCAAGGCCCCGCTGACCAGGTCACCGGCCTCGTAGGTCAGCAGCCGCTCGTCGTCGGAATAGCGCCAAGTGGTGTCGTAACGCAGGTAGCCGTCATTGAGCCCGTTGCCGGCATTGGCGCCGAAACTGCGGCGGTACTGCCCGGTGTTGGACAGCGTGCCCCAGGTGTCGAACACGCGCAGCTCGTTCCAGGCCCCAAGATAGGTGCCCCCGTCGTCGGTGTCGTTCAGGTACAGGTCATAGTTGAGCATCGCGCCAAAGCTGGTCATCGCTTCGGTGCGGGGGTAAGCCTGGCGGTTGCCGAGAAACTGCGCGGGCAGCCAGTCCGGCGGCACGCTCAATAACAGGCGCTGGCCTTGGCTGTCGTACTCGCTGTGCAGCCCGGGCAATGTGTCCAGGGGCACTTCGGCGCCGACCAGGCCAGGCAGTTTCATGCCGATGGCCTGCAGGTCGGCCGCGGGCATGAACAACTGCCCGGCTCGCTGGTCGACAACGACGACTTTGCCGGTGACCATCTGGTTGACCAACAGCTCCAGGTACAACTGCGCATCGGGCATGGCCTCAAGGCTGGTGGGCGGTGGCGGCAGTTCACCGGCCTCCACGCGCGGAACCATCAGCAGGCAGCAGTAACCCAGGGCAATCCATGGCACATAGCGGATACGACGAGCCCACACTCAGCTCCCTCCTTGTTCGTTACTGACCCGGCTTGACGCTCTGGGTCTGTGGCGCACCGTTGACGCGCACTTGCAGGTCCTGGCCGCTGGCCAAAGGCTCGGGCACCGGCCAGCGCATGGTTGCACCGGGCAGCACGTAGCCCATCAGGCCGTCGGCCACCGGCCGGTTCTGGCCCCCCTGCTTGACCGTCACATCGGTGAGGCGCGCATGCACGGCGCCGCGGTTACGGATCTCGATATACGAACGCCCGCCCTCGCTCACCTTGCGCCAGCTCAGGTCCGGCACACCGGCGCCTTTGGGGTCACGCGGGCGGTTCAGGTCCTCCTTGCTCCAAAGCCCCGCCCCATAGGTGAACAACGGCACCGAATAACGCATCTGGAACTGAATCGCGGCGGCGGTCTTGCCGTCCGCTGCGGGAGTACTGGCCGGTTTGGGGTTGGGGATCTCATCGATGATGATGCGATACGCCAGCTCCTGGCCGGGCGGCACCTCGCGGGTACGGGTCAGGCGCACCAGTTGTTTCTGGCCGGGCTCGATACGCGCCACCGGCGGGCTGCCGATCACATCGCGCTGGTTCTGGTACTCGTCATCAAAGCTGTTCTGGCGCCAGGCGAAGACCCGTATCTGTAAGTTCGTGACTTCACTGCCACGGTTTTCCAGCCACAGGGCGCTGGCCTGTTGATCGGCCTCCAGCACCGGGTCGATCGGCCATATAAGGACTGAACTGGCCGCATACGCCTTGCCGGTAACCAGCATGGCAAGGCCAAGCACTGCATAACGTACGGCCTGTAAATGCCGCAGGGGTGAAGACATACGCAAACTCCTTGTTGCTCTTATTGAACCGCCCCCTACCAGGACAGCTGTACCTGCAACACATCGCTGTAGGTCCCCGCCGGTTGATTCCCCGGTAACACCACCCGGCCGTAGATCGGCAAACTGATGTTGTTGGCATTGCTGTAGGCCACGTTGACGCTCTGGGCGACACCCAGGGCCTGGCTCAGGCCCGCGTCGCGAAACAGCTGATAGGCCACTTTGGCGGAGCCGGACGTGAGCTTCAAATTGCGCCCGCTGGCGTTGTTCTGCCCACCGTCGACACTCATGTTCAAGGTGACGCCCGGCGTGCATTGCAACTGCACACCGCTGCTCAACGAGGTCGACACCGTGGCGGTCGAAAGCGCCGAGTAACTGCCAAAGTTCAGGTTGCCGTAGTTGCTGACACCGCCCACCACCAGGCAACCGGCAACGATGCTGGCACTGACCTGGAAGTTCGCGCTGGTCACCGCCGCCAGCGGCAGCGGCAGGCTACTGACACACGCCAGCAACACCACGGCGCACCCATGCCCGGCCATCGCACTTAAAAGCTCAGTTGTACGGCGATGGTGTCGGTATAGGTGCCGGCCGGCAGCCCGGCTTTACCCACCGCCTTGCCCCACAGGTTGATGGTTTGCGGAGCACCGGTGCTGGCGGCCAGGTTGATCACGCCGTTACTGGCCAACAGGTTGTTGTAGCCCGCGTCGGTGTACAGATCGTAGGGCACGAAGTTGGCCACGCCGTCGTACAGCGCACGCGTGCCGCCCGGTGACTGGCCGTCATGCAGGCCGCCCTGGATGGTGACGGTGGGGGTGGTCCCGGCCGAACACTGGATGGACACTGCGCCACCGCCCGACGCCATCAATTGGATACCCTGCTGGGTAAACAGGCTGGTGGTGGTCCCAAAGTTCAAGGAGCCGAAGTTCAAGTTGGTGGCGCCTGAAGTGCCGTTGACCAGGCAACTGCTGGTCAGGGTCAGCGTTGCAGCAATTTGCCCGGTGACGGTGGTCGCGGCATGGGCACCGGTGGCCAACGCCAGGCCCAGCACGGATAACGCGAGACGCGAAACAAGTGGTTGCATGATGCTCATCCTCTGTTGAGTTACCAGTCCAACGTGACCGTCAGCGTGTCGCGATAAGTGCCCGCTGGCAGTGCGCTGGTATTCGCCACCACCGCGCCATAGACCGGAACCGGCCGCTGGACACCGTTGCTGACGGCGAAATTTCGTTGTTGCCCGATGCGATAGCTGTCAGTGCCAGCGGCATCGGAGGTCAATCGATAGGGAATGGTCTGACGCCCGTTGCTCAAGCGCCGGGTGGCGCCGTCACCGTTGGTGCCCCCGTCGATGGTCACGGTGAAACCGCTGGCCGGGGTGTTGCAGGAAACGTTCAGTGCCCCGGCGCTGCCCTCGATGCTGGCGTTGAGCGGGCGGGTCCAGGTGGGCCCCTGGCTGCCAAAGTCCAGTTGGCCCAGGTTGCCCGCGGTAGCCTGGCCCCCCGTGCTCACCTCACAGGCCGCGGTAATGACCAGCCGCGCCTGGATGCTGCCGGTCATCACCATTGCCTGGGTGGCGCCTGCCAGTAACAGCAAGGGGCCTAGCATCAACATTGAACGGTGGTTCATAGCCCATCCCATTTCCATCAGGATAAAACCGGTGCCGGCCCCAGCGAGGTGGCACTCCTTTCTTGTTCGGCTGCGTATACGGTCAGGCACTTACCAGGTGACGGTCACCTTGATGACGTCGGTGTACCGGCTGACGCGCGGCACCTGGGCCAAGGGTTCAATTCGGGCATACAGCGGCAAGTCCACCGAACCGCTTTCGGGCACGATGCCGCTCAGGGTTTCATTGACCGGCAGCGCAATGCGCCGCGCGGCGTCACGGTAAAGCCGATAAGGAATCGGAGTGCTGCGGGCATCGCCCACCAGGTAGCGCACTTCACCGACGCCGCCGTGCAGGCCGCCATCGATGCGCACTTGATAAGGGGTGTCGGGGTTGCATTCCAGGCGAGGCACGCGGGCACTGGTAAGTGCGGCGCTCAAGGGGCCCGCGGGATCGTTGAGGCGGGCGGTGTTGCCAAAGTCGAGCACACCGAGCTGTTCGATACCGGCATCGCGGGTCAGGCCGACCAATTGGCAGCCGCGCATCACATTGACGCGCACCTCCACCTGGAGTTGCGCGGCCAACGCCTGGGCGCTGCACAACGCGCTCACGACTGCCACCAGCATCGTTCCATTCACCGCCTCGATCCTTTTGAGGAATGGGTCACAGAATTCAGGTTAGCAGTGAAGGAAGAAGCTGCCAGTTTTGTCAGAAACGGACTAAATAACCGCAGGACTTTTCCGCTACCAGTCCAACGTTACGGTGACATGGTCGCTGTAAACGCCTGCGGGAAGCGCGCGGGTGGTGGCCACGACGGCGCCGTAGACCGGAATCGGCATCGTGCTGCCGGTATCGGCCGCCAAGGTGCGCTGCTGACCCACGGGGTAACGGTCCTTGCCGGCCGCATCCACGGACAGGTGGTAGGGAATGTTCAAGGTGCCGTTGCTCAGGTAACGCGTGCTGCCGTCACCATGGGCGCCGCCGTCGATGCTGACGGTGAACTGCGTCGGGCTATTGGGCGTCGAGCCGCAGTTGACCGCCAGGTTGTCGCGGTTGCTGCTCAAGCGGGTATTGAGCGGTGCCGTCCAGGTAGGGCCCTGGCTGCCGAAGTCGAGGGTGGCGCCGTCGCCTGCGAGGGTTTGCTCTGCCGCGCCGCGGCTGACTTCACAGCCACTGAGGATGACCAACCGCGCCTCGATCTGCCCGCTCACCGCCGCCAGGGCAGCGCCCGTCGGCAGGCAACAGGTGCCCAGAACCAGCAGGAGTCGAGAGAGGGTATGCATAGCGGCCTTGGCGAAATACAGCGAGGAAATAAACGCCGCTCAGGATAAACGAGATGGCTATATGCCTGTATGCTTTTTGAAAGCCCGCCGACACACGGTGCCTCAAGGCTGGCTGGCACCGTGGGTATTGGTTAAATTAGCGGCGCGCCCGGCAAACGGGCGCTGCCCGGTTATGACAAAAAAAGGATTTCCCCGTTGGCTGCCCTCCCCCCTCCTTCACGCTGGAGCGCCCTGCGCCGCTGGTTCGGCAAGCCCTCCACCGCCCCGACGCACGATGTGCAGGCGTTTTTCCAGCGTCGGGCGCACGAGCAGGGCTACACCTTGAGCGCCGGGCAGGAACGGGCCATTGCGGCAATGGCGGTTGAAACGGCGCATTTGCTGGCGGGCCAGCCCACTCGCGGCCTGTACCTGCATGGCCCGGTCGGGCGCGGCAAGAGCTGGTTGCTCGACGGGTTTTTCCGGGCGCTGCCGATTGCCGAAAAACAGCGCGTGCATTTCCATGACTTTTTCGCCCGCCTGCACCGGGGCATGTTTGCCCACCGCCAGCAGCGCGATGCGTTGGCCGTGGCCCTGGACGAGCTGCTCGACGGCTGCCGCGTGTTGTGTTTCGACGAGTTTCACGTGCACGACATCGGCGACGCCATGTTGATCAACCGCCTGTTCAAAGCGTTGTTTCAACGCAACATGCTGGTGTTGGTGACCTCCAACTACCCGCCGGACGGGCTGCTGCCCAACCCGCTGTATCACGAGCGCTTCAAACCGGTGATCGATCTGATTGCCGCACGCATGGACGTGCTGGAAGTCAGCTCCCCACAGGACTTTCGCAGCCTGGCCCAAGCCCACGACGAACAACGCTTCAGCGACGGCCAGTACGTCTGGCCCGCCACGCCCGCGCAACGTGAACACCTGCAATTACCACCCGCCGGGCTGCCCGCCCAGCCCTTGACCGTCGGCTCGCGCCGGTTGACCTGCCGGGGCCAGCAGGGGCGCAGTATTTTCTTCACCTTCAACGACCTGTGCGAACAGCTCACGGCGGTGATGGACTACCTGGCGCTGTGCCAGGACTTCGACCGCTGGGTCATCGACGGCCTGCCGTACCTGGCCGACTGCCCGATCGCCGTGCAACAGCGCTTCATCAACCTGGTGGACGTGCTCTACGACCAGGACAAACAGCTGATTCTGCTGGGTGAGCAGCCCCTGGAAACCTCGCTCGGCGGCAAGGCCATTGACCTGGCACGCACCATCAGCCGCCTGGGCCAATTGCAACCGGTCAGCCCGCAACCGGCCCCCGACCCGGTATCATGAGCGCCCTTTACGCCCCCTTTGCCGAGTGACGCGTTCTTCATGCACACCCTTGCTCAACTCAAGGCTGGCCAACTGGCCGGCATCAAGCGCCTGGACCTGTCCTGCGGGCTGACCCAGTTTCCGCCAGAAATCTTCGAGCTGGCCGACTCCCTGGAAGTCCTCAACCTGAGCGGCAACGCCCTGAGCAGCCTGCCGGATGACCTGCACCGCCTGCCCCACCTGCGTGTGCTGTTCTGCTCGGAAAACGCCTTTACCCAACTGCCCGAATGCCTGGGACAGTGCGCCCAGTTGAGCATGATCGGCTTCAAGTCCAACCGCATCCGCCAGGTGCCCGCCGCGGCACTGCCGCCGCTGTTGCGCTGGCTGATCCTCACCGACAACCACATCGAGCAACTGCCCCACGAACTGGGCGAGCGCCCGCTGCTGCAAAAGCTGATGCTGGCTGGCAACCGCCTCATGCAGTTGCCGCCCAGCCTGGTCAATTGCCACAACCTTGAACTGATCCGCATCGCCTCGAACCGCTTTACCCAGTTGCCAGACTGGCTGCTGACCCTGCCCAGCCTGACGTGGCTGGCGTACGCGGGCAACCCGGTAGAAATGGCCGTAGAGGTGACGGGTGACGACACCACGCCGAACATTCCCTGGGCGCAACTGAGGGTGGAACAGGTCCTGGGCGAAGGCGCTTCCGGCGTTATCCGCCAAGCCACCTGGGCTCCGCCCTCGCAGCCCGCCAAAGCGGTGGCGGTCAAGTTGTACAAGGGCAGCATCACCAGCGACGGCTCGCCCCTGCACGAGATGCAAGCGTGCATCGCCGCAGGTTTGCACCCCAACCTGATCAAGGTCGAAGGCCGGGTGGTCGGCCATCCCGACGCGCAAGCGGCGTTGGTGATGGACCTGATCGACCCCAGCTACCGCAACCTCGCGGCCCTGCCGAGCCTGGCCTCCTGCACGCGGGATGTCTATGCGCCCGACACCCGCTTCAGCGCGGCGGTGGCCCTGCGCATGGCCCGCGGCGTGGCGTCGGTGGCGGCGCATTTGCACCGGCACGGCATCACCCATGGCGACCTGTACGGCCACAACATTTTGTGGAACGAAGCCGGTGACTGCCTGCTGGGCGACTTTGGCGCCGCCTCGTTCCATACCCAGGCGGACACCCCGCAAACGCAGGCCTTGCAACGCATCGAGGTGCGTGCATTTGGGGTGTTGTTGGGGGAACTGCTGGAGCGGATCGATTCTGGGCTGGACGACGCCGCACACCAGCGGCTGTGGTCACTGCAAGCGCAGTGTTGCCACACGAACGTCCTGGCACGTCCAGACTTCGAGGCGATCGAAGTGTTATTACACGACGTTGTATAACGGGTTTGACCGTAATCGTTTGAGCACCGCCCGGTGCTCAAACAATGTTATGAAACAAACTATACACGCTGAACCGCGCAGTTGAAACATCCAAATATATAACCCGCCAACAAACTAAAAATGAAGCGGTAATCTTGCAGCCTTACGTTTATACGCTGGTTTACCATACAAGGACTGCGCATGATTCCCCAATCCTCTCAATCGTTACATCCAACCTATACTCCTGCCGAACGCAAACTTTTTCAGGTCGTGCCTGCCCCGCTGAATGAAACAAATACCAGTGTTATTTCAGCCACGGCTAAAAACCATGAACGGATTGACGTTTCTTTTCCCGAGATGGCACTTTCGCCACAGGATATTTCAAGAACAAACTTACCGCCGGGTACGCCACTGCCTGAAGAGGGCAACTACTCCTTTATATTTAGCGAACACCATAAAAAGTGGTTTATTGGCGGCAAACATGTCAGTTACCTTTCTCCATTCAGGGTGGGGGCCGTCATTCCCGATTCGCCGCCCCCTGTCACGTTTTATTGCATGAGCGATAGCAACTGGACGCCCAGCATCAGCCTGCCCAAAAAAGCCCGGGACAATGACCTGATCATCATCGAATCCTCGGCGAGCAAAGAGGTGAGAATAGAAGGCGCCTCCATGCTCGGTCGACGGGAGACGCGGATGTACCGGTACTCTGAAGTCGATCAAGCCTGGAAACCGGTCAACGCGCAGGCAGAGTCGGTGATAAAGGCGAAGCCTGTAATACCTGAGCCGCCCGTAAAACCTCAACCCCCTGTACGACCCGAACCGATCAAGCCTGCTCCCCCTGCTCCGGCAGCCTTGGAGCAGTTGAACCTCACCGGGGCCAAAACTGAAATCCTGCTTCCCGACACCAGCAAGACCGCTGCGGTGAAGCTGCCCGACATCGCCAATGACAACGACCTTGTTACCCTGAGCTCGGCCGCGCCGCAGTCGGTGCGGGTAGACACCGCCAACATAAACAACTCAAGCGCGATGACCTTGGACAAGGGTGAAACCTATATCTTCAAGTACCTGGCAAAGCATAAAAAGTGGGAGATGATCCGTTCACCGCAAACCGTCTACACCGCCCAGAACTTGCACAACGGAGCAGTACCCGCTTTAAGCAAGCCAATGACGTTTGTACACGTGGATGCACACTCACCCACGCAACCACTGACCTTTCCAAGCAATCAACCGCCCGGCAGCAAAATCGTGGTTGTTTCGCGGTCGAACACGCCGGTCACCATTAACGCGGGCGCCCTGCAAGCGTCTGTAAAACCCGAAGAAGTCATTACGTTCACAGTCGATAAAGACCAGCGATGGACCCGCGAAACCGTCACCATCGATATCCTGTTTACTTACAGTGACAAACTGGCCAAAGAAAAAGGATTGCCTGCCATCAAGCAGTACGTCAGCAAGGCGATGTCAGATACCAATACCGCTCTGCTCAACTCCGGCGCCAACTTTTTCTATAGGGCGGTCGCGGTCAAAGAACTGGAAGATAAAGAACACTGGGACGAGTTGAGCGTGCCGTTGAAAGAACTGCAGGAGCACCCCAAGGCTCAGGCAATGCTGGAAACCTACAAGGCGGACGGGCTGTATTACCTGACCAATCGCGTCGCCGCAGACATAGTCGGCCTGGCGCATTTGGGCGCGCACAAAAGCACCATGATCGCCACGTCCATAATGGATTCGACCTACGTGGTCCGGCATGAGCTGGCCCATCTCATGGGCGTTGCCCACAGTGGCGAAAGTGATTCCTACAACCAGGGCTTGAAAGGGAAAACCGTCATGGGCTTTGCCTGGGACTTGTTTTACTCCAATCCAGACCGCTATACGCCAGACGGAGAGCCCCTGGGTATCGAAGGAAAAGCAAACGCGGTGCGGACCATGAACGAGGCATCCGCCAGGGTCGCAGCGTTCCGCTAACGCTTACCTGTGGGCACCTTTGCGGTTCCCACAGGCAGTGCTGCTCAGCAATCAGCCCGCGAGGCCGACAAACATATCCTGCACATCGTCGTGGTTGTCCAGGCCTTCCAGGAACGCCTCGACTTCTGCCATCTGCTCATCGCTCAGGCCGCCCACCGGGTTTTTGGCGATGTAGCCAAGCTTTGCCGACAACACGGTAAAGCCTTGATCCGGCAGTGCTTTTTGCACGGCGTCGAGGTCGGTGGTTTCGGTGATGAACAGGGTGGCGCCCTCTTCGGCCGCTTCAAAATCCTGTGCACCGGCTTCAATCGCGGCCATTTCCGGGTCGGCGTCCGGGGTGTCCGGCGACGCTTCGATCATGCCCACATGGTTGAAGTCCCAGGCCACGGAGCCCGAAGCGCCCAGTTGGCCCTTGCGGAATGCCACGCGGATTTCCGCCACGGTCCGGTTGATGTTATCGGTCAGGCACTCGACGATCAGCGGCACCTGGTGCGGCGCAAAACCCTCGTAGGTCACGCGGTGGTACTGCACGGTTTCGCCCAGCAGGCCGGCGCCTTTCTTGATGGCGCGGTCCAGGGTTTCCTTGGGCATCGAGGCTTTCTTGGCCTGCTCCACCACCAGACGCAGGTGGGCGTTGGTGGCGATGTCGGCGCCGTTGCGGGCGGCGATGGTGATTTCTTTCACCAGCTTGCCGAAGATCTTGCCCTTGGCATTGGCTGCCGCTTCTTTATGTTTGACTTTCCACTGTGCGCCCATGACTCACTCTCTTCTCGTCCATCGCGCCCAAACGTCTACTGGCTGGCGCTTTGGGGGCAGAGTTTATAGGGCAAAAACGCGGTAATCCACCAAAAAACCGTCAGGGCGCCAGCTCGAAAAACGCCTGGATCAGCCGCAACTCCCGGCGCCGCGCCATGCACCCCAGCAGGTGGCGGTTAGTCAGGCCCTGGCCGTGGATCGGGAGCGCATGCACCCGCGGATCGCGGCTGATCTCCATCGACGACACCACGCCCACGCCCAACTGGGCGGCAACGGCCTCGGTGACCGCCTCACGGCTGTCCAGCTCCAGCAGCACTTTAGGCTGCACACCGGCGCGAACGCAGGCGCGGTCGAACGTGCGGCGGGTAATGGAGTCGGGCTCGCGCAACACCATGATCACCTGGTCCAGTTGCGCAAGCTGTATGCCGTCCGGCTGCGCAAGCCAAGGGTGCCCGTCGGGCACCAGGGCGCAGATGCGCGACTCGATCAGGGGCTTGAGGTGCAGGCCTTTGCTCGTCTCTACCTGTGTCAGCACCGCCACGTCGGCGCGGTCGGACAACAGCGCAGCGAGGGTTTCCTGAGCGTTGCCCAGGCGCAGGTTCACGGTGATGCCGGGGTAGCGCTCGCGCAACTTGGCCAGCATCGGCATGACCAGGTGCGGGCCGTCTGCCGCCACTTCCAGGCGCCCGGTGAGCAATTGGCGGTTGGCTTCCAGCAGGGTCTGCGCCTCTTCCACCAGCCCGAAAATGGCGCGGGTGATGGCTGCCAGTTTGGTGCCTTCTTCTGTCAATTCCACGCGGCGGGCGGTGCGGCGCAACAAGGGGATCTGGTAATGCTCCTCCAACGCCTTGATATGCCCGGTCACCGCCGGCTGGCTGATGAACAGCCGCTCGGCGGCCCGGGTAAAACTGCCCTCACGGGCGACGGCATCGAATGCACGCAACTGGAAAAGGTTCATTTATCGGCCTCACTGATGACTGGCATAACAACAAACAATTTGATTGATGACAAGCCAAACTGCACTTTAGGCGCCGTCGCTAGATGTGAATGTTTACGAGGCCCTGCGCATGACCCCGCCTATCCTGTTGACCCCCGGTCCGCTGACCACCTCCGCCCGTACCCGCCAGGCCATGCTGGTCGACCGGGGTTCCTGGGACGACGACTTCAACCAGCTCACTGCCAGCGTCTGCGAGCAATTGCTGGCCATCATCCACGGTGCCGCCACCCATCACTGCGTGCCCTTGCAGGGCAGCGGCACCTTTGCCGTGGAAGCGGCCATCGGCACGCTTGTACCGCGTGACGGCAAGGTGCTGGTGCTGATCAACGGCGCCTACGGCAAACGCTTGGCGAAGATTTGCCAGGTGTTGGGCCGCGCATTCAACACCTTTGAAACTGCCGAAGACCAACCCACCACGGCCGCCGACGTCGACCGCCTGCTGCGCGCCGACCCTGCGCTGACCCACGTCTCGCTGATTCACTGCGAAACCGGCACCGGCCTGCTCAACCCGCTGGCCGAGATCGCCCAAGTCGTCGCGCGTCACGGCAAACGCCTGATCATCGATGCGATGAGTTCGTTTGGCGCGCTGGCGATCGACGCCCGCGAAGTGCCCTTCGACGCCCTCATCGCCGCCTCGGGCAAATGCCTGGAAGGGGTGCCGGGCATGGGCTTTGTCTTCGCCGAAAAACAGGCACTGGCCGCCGCCGAGGGCAACAGCCACTCCCTGGCCCTGGACCTGTTTGACCAGCACCGCTACATGACCGCCACCGGCCAATGGCGTTTTACGCCGCCCACCCACGTCGTGGCGGCGTTGCACGAGGCGCTGTTGCAATACCACGAACAAGGTGGCTTGCCCGCACGCCACCGGCGTTATGCCGATAACTGCCGGGCGCTGCTGCAAGGCATGGCCGCGCTGGGCGTGCACAGTTTTCTGCCGGCCGCGGTCCAGGCGCCGATCATCGTCACGTTTCACGCCCCCAAGCACCCGCGATACGACTTCAAGGCGTTCTATGAACGGGTCAAGGCCCAGGGGTTCATCCTCTACCCCGGCAAGTTGACCCAGGTAGACACCTTTCGCGTGGGCTGCATCGGTGATGTCACCGCGCAAGGCATGCAAGCCGCCGTCGCCGCCATCGGCCACGCGCTGCAAGCCATGGAAGTGTTCGACCGTTAACCTCTTCTCTCCAGGACGTACGCCATGCACTATCAGCAACCGAGCACACTCCAGGCCGTTATCCTCGACTGGGCTGGCACCGTGGTCGACTTCGGCTCTTTTGCCCCCACGCAGATTTTTGTCGAGGCCTTCGCCGAATTCGGCGTGCAGGTGTCCATCGAAGAAGCCCGTGGCCCGATGGGCATGGGCAAGTGGGACCACATCCGCACCCTGTGCAACCAGCCGCAGGTGGCCGAGCGCTATCGCCAGGCCTTTGGCCGCACGCCCACCGACGCGGACGTCACCGCCATTTACCAGCGCTTCATGCCGCTGCAAATCGAAAAAATCGCCGAACACTCGGCGCTGATTCCCGGCGCCCTGGCCACCATCGCCGGGCTGCGCCAGCAAGGCCTCAAGATCGGCTCCTGCTCCGGCTACCCCAAGCCCGTGATGGACAAAGTGGTGGAGCTGGCCGCCCGCAACGGCTATGTCGCCGACCACGTGGTGGCCACCGACGAGGTGCCCAATGGCCGCCCTTGGCCTGCGCAAGCACTGGCCAATGTGATCGCACTCGGCATCGACGATGTGGCGGCCTGCGTCAAGGTCGACGACACCGTGCCCGGCATTCTCGAAGGCCGCCGCGCCGGGATGTGGACGGTGGCGCTGCTGTGCTCCGGCAATGCACTGGGGCTGACCTTCGAGCAGTTTCGCGCCCTGGCGCCGCACACGCTGGCCAGCGAGCGCCGCCGGATCCGCGCCCTCTTTGAAGGCTCGCGCCCGCACTACACAATCGACACCCTGAGCGACCTGCCGGACGTGCTGGCCGACATCAACGCCCGCCTGGCACGCGGTGAAATGCCGCAAGGCCACTGACCGCCCACACCGGTGGGAAGGGGCTGGCCGGTGATGGCCTCAAAAACCGCGCCGCCCCTGCAAGCCGCCCGTGTGAACGAAGATCAGCCGGGTGCCCGGGCGCAGGCGGCCCGCCTCGATCTGCTGTTTTAATGCCAGCAACGCCTTGCCGGTGTACAGCGGCTCCAGCGGCAGACCGCAGGCCTGTTCGGTTTGCTCGATGAACGTCAACAGCAACGGGTCGACCTTGGCAAAGCCGCCCCGGCAGGCGTCGATCATTTCGTACCCCTCGTGCACCGGCATCTGTACATGGCCTGCGGGCACCGCCAACGCACCGTACACCGGGTGCTCCCCCGCCTCGGCCATGACCAGCCCTGCCACGGTGGTGCCGGTGCCAGCGGCCAGCCACCAGGCGTGGTAATCCGTCCAGCCCAGGGCGTGGAGTTGTTTGCGCACCTGGCTCACCAACACCGCGCACCCCGCGGCGCCCTCCGGCCCGCCGCCGCCCTCGGGCACGGGGTGCAAGCCCGGATACTGCTCACGCCACGGCGCCCAAAAACCCGGCGCGTTGCGGTCCCGGTAGCCGCCGTAACCCAGCCAGTGCAGCTGCATGCCAAAGGCTTTCAAGTCCAGCACGGTGGGGGTGTCTTGGGCATGGCCACGCAGCAACCCGACAGTGGGGAAACCAAACCGTTTTCCCGCCGCCGCCAGTGCATGCAAGTGGTTGGAGTAAGCGCCGCCCAGGCTGATGAGGCCTGTGGCGCCTGCCGCCTGTGCCTGGGCCAGGTGCCCGGTGAGCTTGAACCATTTGTTACCACTGATCAGCGGGTCGATACGGTCCAGGCGCAGCACGGCCAGTTCCACACCGGCCAGCCAGTCCAGGTGCAGCGGTTCAAGCGGGGCGTCGGGGAGCCAATCGAAAGGACCCATCAGGGCGGTTCTGCCTAAAAAAGGGGCGGCAGTTTAACACCGCCCCTTGGCGGGGCTTACAACTCGGCCGCCAGGCGCGAGCCTTGGTTGATCGCCCGCTTGGCGTCCAGCTCGGCGGCCACATCCGCGCCGCCGATCAGGTGCACGTTCTGCCCCGCAGCGACCAGGGCCGCCTGCAATTCGCGCAACGGGTCCTGACCGGCGCAGATCACCACATTGTCCACCGCCAGCACCTGCGGTTCGCCCTCGGCGCCGATGCGGATGTGCAAGCCGGCGTCGTCGATCTTCAGGTACTCGACACTGTTGAGCATCTGTACCTGTTTGTTCTTGAGCCCCGTGCGGTGGATCCAGCCGGTGGTCTTGCCCAGGCCGTCGCCAACCTTGGAGGCCTTGCGCTGCAACAGGAACACTTCACGGGCGGGCGCATGGGGCTCAGGCTTGATCCCGGCCACGCCGCCACGCGCTTGCAGTTGGGTGTCGATGCCCCACTCTTTCCAGAAGGCGTCACGGTCCAGGCTGGTGGCGGTGCCTTGGTGCACCAAAAACTCCGACACATCAAAACCGATCCCGCCGGCACCGATCACCGCCACCCGCTGGCCCACCGGCTTGCGTTGCAGCAACACATCCAGGTAGCTGAGGACCTTGGCGTGTTCCACACCCGGAATCGCCGGGGTGCGCGGCACAATGCCGGTGGCCAGGATGATCTCGTCGTAACCACCGGCCACCAGTTGCTCCACGCCCACACGGGTGTTCAGGCACAGCTCGACGTGAGTGGTCTGCAATTTGCGCTTGAAGTAACGCAGGGTTTCATAGAACTCTTCTTTACCCGGCACACGCTTGGCCACATTGAACTGGCCGCCGATTTCGCTGGCCGAATCGAACAGCGTCACCTGGTGCCCGCGCTCGGCGGCAAAGCTTGCAGCGGCCAGGCCTGCGGGGCCGGCCCCCACTACCGCGATCTTTTTCAGCTGCGTGACCGGCAGGTAATTGAGCTCGGTTTCGTAGCACGCACGCGGGTTGACCAGGCAGGTGGTGAGCTTGCCGCCAAAGGTGTGGTCCAGACACGCCTGGTTGCAGCCAATGCAGGTGTTGATTTCATCGGCGCGGCCTTCGGCGGCCTTGTTGACGAAGTCCGGGTCGGCCAGAAACGGGCGGGCCATGGACACCATGTCCGCATCGCCTTGCGCCAGGATTTGCTCGGCCACTTGCGGGGTGTTGATGCGGTTGGTGGTGACCAGCGGGATCTGCACCGCGCCCCGCAGCTTGGCCGTGACCTTACTGAACGCGCCGCGCGGCACCTTGGTGGCAATGGTCGGGATGCGTGCTTCGTGCCAGCCGATGCCGGTGTTGATCAGGGTCGCGCCGGCCTTCTCGATGGCCTTGGCCAGTTGCACGATTTCTTCCCAGGTGCTGCCGCCCTCGACGAGGTCGAGCATCGACAGACGGAAAATGATGATGAAATTCGGGCCCACCGCTTCACGCACCCGGCGCACGATTTCCACCGGCAGGCGCATGCGGTTCTCGTAGGCGCCGCCCCAACGGTCGGTGCGATGGTTGGTGTGGGCGGCCAGGAACTGGTTAATGAAATAGCCTTCGGAGCCCATGATTTCCACGCCGTCATACTCGGCCACCTGGGCCAGGCGCGAGCAGGTGACAAAATCGCTGATCTGCTTCTCGATACCGTCCTCGTCCAGCTCCTTGGGCTTGAACGGGTTGATCGGCGCCTGGATCGCGCTGGGGGCGACCTGCTTGGGGCTGTAGGCATAACGGCCGGCGTGGAGGATCTGCATGCAGATCTTGCCGCCCGCTTCGTGCACCGCCTGGGTGACGACCTTGTGTTGCTGCGCCTCTTGCTCGGTGGTCAGCTTGGCCGCGCCGGAATACACGCCGCCTTCATCGTTGGGGGCAATGCCACCGGTGACCATCAGGCCAACCCCGCCCCGGGCGCGCTCGGCAAAGTAGGCGGCCATGCGTTCAAAACCGTTGGGTTTTTCTTCAAGGCCGGTGTGCATCGACCCCATCAGGGTGCGGTTGCGCAAGGTGGTAAAACCCAGGTCCAACGGGGCCAGCAGGTGTGGGTAGGCAGCAGCGGTCATGGTACAGCTCCACAACGGATCATCACGGGACGTGAGCGACTCAAGCGGCCGCCCATCGGTTTATGTCCCACAGACTAAAAGCCCGTTGATGCACGCTCAATGACCGAAACTGACAGTTTAATGATCAATAAGCGCAACGCACGCTACAGATGCCTCGACCTCATGAGCGTCTAGCGGGCTTTCACCCGAAGCACCACGATACCCGGTGTCTTGGCCACGTATTCGATGAAGGGATAATCGATGACCTGGTTTACGTTTTTCCGGGATGAGGCATTGCGTAGAACCGGACCTTTATCCGTCAAGATAAAAAACCCGACATGTGTTACATCCAGCCCTGCGAGGGGGGTGTAGAGGCCGATGAGGTCCCCGGTTCTCAAACGACTGACGAACTGCTCATTGACCTGATCCGCTGGTATATAAATAACTTCGCGTTTTACCACCGGCAAGCCAGGCAGATAATGCCCACCGTCGGCTTTTTCATTAAGATTTTTTTCCACACGAACAGGCTCGCCGCCAAGGTGCGCCGTGATATCAGTTGCCACTTGCCCGCCCTCCTGTTGGGCCCAGTCGGTAAAGAAATGCTTGCGCTTGAGAAAGTCGATCTGGCCATTGAAATAACGGGTTTTGATTAAATG
This sequence comes from Pseudomonas sp. SDO5215_S409, assembly GCF_054071325.1. Taxonomy (NCBI): domain Bacteria; kingdom Pseudomonadati; phylum Pseudomonadota; class Gammaproteobacteria; order Pseudomonadales; family Pseudomonadaceae; genus Pseudomonas; species Pseudomonas sp. SDO5215_S409. Next base: position 235,173 of record NZ_JBSVWN010000002.1, read on the forward strand.
AGCGATGAAGCTGCTTCGCGAAGAGGAGACTCTTAACGCTTCGACGTAATCCAGATAGGTAAAACAGTCCAATCCTCTGAAGTCGATGACCAACTCTTCCGGTATATATTTTGACCCGCGAAGCCTGTGGGCCTCGTAGGGCGTACCCAGAAACTGCCCGGAGATTGCACCGATCAGTTCGCCCGCGTCCGAATTCGGACTTTTTAAAGGGTGACGAAGCAGCTTGTCCAACATAAGCGAGGTGTAGTCATCCAGTTTCAGTTGGGTGTCAGACGGCTTTTCCAGTCCTTCCTGCACAGCAGGAGTGGGGGGTTGGCGTGGTGAAAGACTGCACCCGACCAATAGTAAAACGCATAATAAATATGCATATTTCATTTGATGTTTCATTTATAAAAATCCTTTTGAAGACGAAAGAGACGACTTGAGCAATGCCCAAGTCGCCTCCTCTCACGTGGCGAGTCAATTACACCAAATCGTTACACCCAGTTCACATTGACTGTTTGCTCGATCAGCAACTGCCCCTGGTGGTCGCCCACACTGTTGTAGACGTTGTAAGCGTGGCCTTGAGAGTAAACGGTCCCTGAACTTTCCGTTTTCCAGTCACCTTTACCCTTTACCTCGACCACGTTGTCTGCGCTGCCTTTAATGACCACCTGGTTACGCGACACGGCTTCATCCAGGCCCGAACTGAAGTTGCTCTTGTTAAACATGTTAAGACCCGAGGTCATGTCCATCACATGTTTCAAATCAATCGTCAACTTCATGTTAGTGCCACCGTTTAAGTCCAGGCACTCGATATTGGCGAGGCGCGAAAGCCCGACACCGGTCTTGATCGTTCCAAGCCCCGTTGTGGCGATCTTAGTGAGATCAAGCTCAGACACATCCTTTTCAAAGGCCAGTGTATCGATACCCGCGCCGCCATCGACGCGGGCCAGCCGCCCCTGGGTACCGGCTTCTTTTTGGAAGCCTTGAAGCAGATAAGACAGGTTGTCTTTATTGAGCACGATCAAGTCATCGCCGGCGCCGGCATAAATAATATCGGCGCCGCCCTTGCCATAGATCGTGTCGTTACCCGCCGACCCTTGAATAAAGTTACTGCCCGCATCACCCAGCGCGAGGCCTGTGGCGCTGTCCACCTTAATGGAAGCCTCCGCCCCCAGGGACGCACCGCCCAGGTATAACTTGCCGTTAGACTGATACGAACCTACATACACGTCCGGCAAACCGTCACCGTTGATATCCAGACGGCCGGCAACCGATGCACCATCCGTTTGTTTTTTTGGCACTACGATACCTTGCTTGGAGGTAAAGTTTGCCATGTCAATGTTGTCGTTATCCGCCTTGCCATAAATGATGTAGGTGTTCTGATAACTGCCATAACTGCCAGCCTGATTCGCGGCCCCCGTCCCCGCGTTGCCGTAAGTGGTATAGGCAAAGTCCATCAGCCCATCACCATTGACATCACCAATGGCCCGGACATCGCCGTATTTGGTCGGCTGTGCACCTGGCGCTTTGGACGCATCAATCATGTAGCCACGGTTGTTTTCCTTCAGCCACTTGTCTTCCAGGACAATCTTGCCACCGTACTTGCTGAACTCTTCTCGACGCCCACCGTACACGACGAACAAGTTAGTGCCATCGTTCACCACCACATCGGAATAGCCATCGCCATTGGTATCACCCACCCCGGCGACGGACTGAACCTGGTTAATCTCACGGGCGTCTTTTCCTGTCACCCATTCAAAGTCTGCCGTTTTGCTGATGCGTCCGCGATCGGTATTACCGATGGTAATACCCCGAGCCGTGACGATGCTCCGGCTACCTTCACCGAAGAAGTCGCCCGCAGCCGATACGTATTGCCCACCGCTGTAGAAGGCGTCATAGCTATTGACGCCTTGGACCGACGCACCAAACTGGAAGTCTTTTAGCGTGTTTTCGGCGCCAATCTTTTTGCCGCCAAATGAAATACTGGATGCTCCGTTTTGTCCGAATGCCCCGTATCCGCCCAGCACAGTATCCATCAGGCCATCGCCGTCCAGATCTCCTGCGCCACTGACAAAATATCCTTGCCCCAAAACCTCTGGGGTATTGAACATTTTCAGGTACTGGCCAGATAAAACCCCCTCGCTCTTGACCCCTTTGTAAATGCGCACATCACCTAAGGATGGTCTGAAGTAGGCCACTATGTTTCGACAGCCGAGCCATAGACGCTTTCAAAAACGGCAGCCGTTCAGAATCCGGGCAATTTTTCTGCCTATTCCATCCATTTTTGCCGCTGCGAGCGCCTCGCAGCAGCC